>JBGSZD010000159.1:0-3598 GCA_041750575.1 Thiobacillus sp.
CACTTCACCGTCACCGGCAAGGCGCTCGATCCCAAGCGCGTCGAACAGGCGGTGCAGTTGTCTGCCGAAAAATACTGCTCGGCCTCGATCATGCTCGGCAAGATGGCCGAGATCACCCACGATTTCGAGGTGGTGGAAGTCTAAGAAATCCGGCTGCGCACGAAGCCCACAGCTGTAGTACGCAATTAATCCGCCGCGTGAGCGGATTGCTTCTGCGCGCACCATTTCCGCCACATGCCCCGCATAGCATCCTCAAAACTGCGGGCGAAGCGGGCGTCGTCGCAAAGCGGTGACGCAAGCAACTGATCTCTCAATCCCGATCGCAATTTGGCCAGCGCCTGCGTGTCCCCGGCAAAAGCCGTCGCCTTCGCCACATAGTCCTCTTCATCCAACGCGATCCATTCCGAAAGTCCAACGTTGTGCAGGATCGTTTCACCCTGGTGGCTGATGAAACGCTGCCCCCGCATCGACAACACCGGCACCCCCATCCACAGAGCCTCCACTGTCGTGGTTATACCGGGATAGGGGAACGGGTCTAATGCGATGTCAACATGGTGGTAAGCCTTAAAATGCGCTTCGTGGCTGGCGAACTGACCGTTGAGGATCAGGCGGTCCGGCTCAATGCCAAAGCTGGCAAAACTGGCCACCAGTTTCTCGCGCACTTCGGCTCCATCCAGACGCTTGGTCTTGAGATACAAACGTGTGCCGGACACAGACTTAAGTAATCGCGCCCAGCATGCCATCACCTGATCATTGAGCTTGTTCAGGTTGTTGAAGCAGCCGAAGGTGATATAGCCCTTCTCCAAGGCTGGCAACGGTCCAACCTCAACTGGCAGGTCCGGGGGCGAAAAGCAAATATAGGTTTCCGGCAAGCGCCAGGGCGTCTCGGTGAACTGCTCCTCCTCCCTTTCCTGCAAGGCCCAGGCATCAACAAGCACATAGTCCATGGCATCAAGCCCGGTGGAGCCAAGATAGCCAAGCCAACTCACCTGCACCGGCGCCGGCCTCCAGGCAAACACGGGCAGACGGTTCTTGCCGGTATGCCCGGCCAGATCGACCAGGATATCGATGCCGTCGGATCGGATCAGGTTTGCCAACGCCTTGTCATTCAACTTGGCAAAGCTGGCATCGCGCCATTGCTGGACGACGCGACGCAGCCGATCATTAAGCGCGTCCTTGCGTTGAAACGTCTCGTAGGCGAATACCTCCAACTTGTTCGGATCGAGGTTTTCCAGCACGTTCTGCAGAAAGAAGCCAACCGGATGTTGCCCAAGATCACCTGACACCAGGCCGATGCGCAGGCGGCGCTCGGGATCGGGCATATTGCCATGATGCGTGAACGGCACAGCCTTGCGCGCCGCTTTCTCCCCAAAAGCACGCGCCTCGGCAAGCATCTGTATTGGCGTCCCACCGGCTTGATAGTTGAGCATCATCAGCATATTGCTGTGCAGATAAAACAGCCCGTCCGGATCGAGTGCCAGTCCGCGCCTAAAGGTCTCGAGTGCTTCGTCATGGCGCCCCATGTCCATCAATGTGCCAGCCAGATGATTGATTGCAGCATCGGAATCCGGCTTCAAGTGCAGCGCACGTTGCAGCGCGCCGAGCGCAGCCTCGTAGCGGGATGTTTCCCTGAACAGCTTGCCAAGATCAATGTGTATTGTGGCGTCAGAGGGCTTGAGTTCCAATGCGCGTCGATACGATGCTTCCGCTTCTTCAAGGCGGCCCAGCCGACGCAAGGCATGGCCCTTCCCCTGATGGGCTTCAAAATAATCTGGCCTGCGTTCGATCGCGCGCTGGAAGGCTTCGACGGCAGCCTCGTTGCGCCCTTGCAGATGCAAGATATGGGCGAGGTTGAGAAATGCCTCGACCAGGTCGGGCTTGAGTCTGATAGCGGTTTGATAGGCCGCTTCCGCATCTTCCAACCGACCCATGTCGCGCAGGGCATCGCCCTGGTTCATCTGGTACTGGGCGGTTTCCGGCCGCAGGGCGAAGGCGGCGGCGTAAGCCGACACCGCCTCGTCATGACGCTTGAGCTTCTGCAGCACATTGCCCAGATTGTTGTGCGCTTCAGCCAGTTGTGGCGCAACGGTCACCGCGCGCCGATAGGCCCCCAGCGCCTCGTCCAGACGGTCCAGCCCTTCCAGCGCGTAGCCGAGATTGAACCACGCCGGTGCCAGCTTTGGATCACCTTCTACCGCACGCCGCAGCGGCTGCAGCGCATCCTGCAGCCGCCCAAGCACCAGGGCGGACGAGCCGAGCAGATAGTCGAGCCGGGGGGCCCGGGCGTGGCGTCGCTGCAGCTCCCGGCCGAGGGTTTCCGCCTCGGCATAGCGGCCTGCCTGGAACAGGGTTTCGATCTGGCGCAACGCATCGTTCAAGGGAACGGGCTTCCCGGGTTTCTGCTTTTGCCCGGAGCGCGCCTGCTTCAGCAGTGTATCGGCCGCAGGATGGCGCAGGCCTTTGCCGATCGCTTCGGTGATGATCTCTTTCGCTTCCTTCGCGCGACCGAGTTGCAGCAGGCACTGGGTCAGCGTCAGCCAGTGGAGGGCATGGCCTGGCGCCGTCTGGCGCGCCTGCTCCAGCAAGGGCAGCGCCGCCTGAAAGTCGCCCTGCTGCATCAGCAACTCCCCCAGTTGCCCCAGCAGGACAGGATGCTGCGGATACTGCGACTAATACCGCCGATACAACGCCGCAGCCTCGGCGGAACGCCCGCCTTTACGGAAATCAATCGCCTGAAGCAGGGCCTGCTGCAGGTCGGGTGGCAGGGAAAACGGATCGGGTGCGGTCGTCATCGGGTGTCAATCGGGGAACAGGTCACTGCCGATCTATGATTCTACCTATGCCCCGGCTTGACCCATAAAAAAACGGGCTCCCGAAGGAGCCCGTTTCAACTTTCCGATTCAGACCGGGCGAACCCGGCGTTGAATTAGAAGGAGTGACGCATGCCGATACCGAAGGAATCGGGGTTGGAACCGGCGTTGCCGATGGTCTGGTCGGAAGCACCTGCACCAGCGCCAAGGCCGTAGCCACCCAAGCTGTCGTTGTTGACCGAAGCGTAGTAGACATAAGCAGTGGTGCGCTTGGACATCGCGTAGTCAGCGCCAATGGTCCACTGATCCGCACCGTCGTTGCCATAATCGCTGTCGTCGGCGTTCAGGTAGTTGGCCTTCAGGTTGAAAGCGCCCAGCATGTAGCTGCCGAACAGGCCGTATGCGTCACGGCTGTTACGGCTGTTGCTGCCGTCACCGCTCATGCTTTCATACATCGCAGCCAGTTTGAAGCCGGCGATGTCGAAACCGCCAACCAGACGCCACAAGTCGGCTTCCTGGCTCTTAACAGCGGAATTATGGTCTTCATAAGCGGCGCCCAGCATCAGGGGGCCGTTCTTGTAGGTACCATTGATGCTATAGGCATCGTAGTCGTTGTTGTCCAGCGCATTGCCATTAGTGGTCCAGTCAGCAACGTAGGCAGCCACTGCCTGGAAGCCGGCGAAGTCGGGGGACACATAAGCGATCGTGTTCTTGGTGCGCAGATCGAACTGGGTCGAGCCGGTGCTGTTGGCGCCCAGGAGGTTACGCGAGTCGCCGAGGGTGTCGCC
>JBGSZD010000160.1:0-3424 GCA_041750575.1 Thiobacillus sp.
CGCCAGCGCGGGGAGGTCGGGGGCGCGGTCGCGCAAGGGAGGCAGCGTGACATCAATTCCCGCCAGCCGGTAATACAGATCGAGCCGGAAGCGCTTCGCATCGACCTCGTCCAGCAGCTTGCGGTTGGTGGCGGATACCACGCGCACATTGGCGGTCAGCGTCTGGGTGCCGCCCACGCGCCGGAATTCGCCGGTCTCCAGTACGCGTAGCAGTTTGGCCTGCAGGCTGAGGGGGATTTCGCCGACCTCATCAAGAAACAGCGTGCCGCCATCAGCCAGTTCGAACAGGCCTCTTTTCTGTCCGCTGCTGCCGGAGAATGCTCCGCGCTCATGGCCGAACAGCTCGCTTTCGAACAGGCTTTCCGGCACCGCCGCGCAATTGATAACGATGAAGGCCGCCCCCGCGCGGTTCGAGCGCGCATGGATGAAGCGCGCGGCGAGTTCCTTGCCCACGCCGCTTTCGCCGTAGAGCAGGATCGACGCCTCGCTCTCGGCCACGCGCGCGAGATTGTCGACGCAGGCGAGAAAGGCGGGCGACTGCCCCACCATCTGCATGGCGTCGCACTCGCTCCCCGCTTCCGCTTCCAGCGGAAACAGCTGTTCGCCCAGATACAGCTCGCCGTTTGTGCCGTGTAGCCGGTGTCCGCGGATGCGGGTGCGCTCGGGCTGGTTGTCGGCGTGGAAGTGGGTGTGCAGCACCTCGACCGCCTCGCCCCTGGCGAACAGGGCCTGATGCGGGCAATGCTCGCCATTCTCGTGGCAGGGGCGCTGCGAATGATGGGATACCGCATGGCAATGCTGGCCGACAATGGACTCGGGCGTCATCCCGTAGGCGTCGCAGTAGCGCTGGTTGGCGGCGACGATGCGGTAGGTGCCGTCGATCACCACGAAGGGCTGCTCATGTGTATCGATCAGGCTTTGCAGTTGGATGTCCATAGCTGACACGTTTGTCATGACGGACCTGAAAAATGACATGACAAAACCGCCGTGTCAATTTGGAAAACCCACGTTAACCCGCATTTATGTAGGGTTTTCGCGATGGCATGCCTGTTGCTCTAATTGTCCGCAATATCAACCAAGGAGGACAGCATGGCACATATCGTAATTCTGGGCGCGGGCATCGGGGGCATGACCATGGCCTATGAAATGCGCGAATCGGCGCGGGCCGACGACAAGGTCACCGTCATTTCCAACCTGCCGTATTTTCAGTTCACGCCGTCCAATCCCTGGGTCGCGGTGAACTGGCGCAAGCGCGACGACATCACCCTGCCGGCTGCGCCGTATCTGAACAAGAAGAACATCGATTTCATCGCGGTCGGTGCCGCCCGCGTGCATCCCGAAAAGAACCAGATCGAGCTTACCGACGGCCAGATTGTCGACTACGATTTCCTCATCATCGCGACCGGCCCCAAACTGGCGTTCGATGAGGTGCCGGGTCTGGGGCCGGATGGCCATACCCATTCGATCTGCCAGGTCGAGCATGCGGTGAGTTCGGGCAGGGCGTGGGACGATTTCGTGCAGAAACCAGGTCCCATCGTGGTCGGTGCGGTGCAGGGGGCGTCCTGCTACGGTCCGGCATACGAGTTCGCCATGATCATGGACACCGACCTGCGGAAGCGCAAGATCCGCGACAAGGTGCCGATGACCTTCGTCACCGCCGAGCCCTACATCGGCCATCTGGGGCTGGGGGGCGTCGGCGACTCGAAAGGTCTGATGGAGTCCGCGATGCGCGACCGCCACATCAAGTGGATCTGCAACGCCAAGGTCACGAAGGTCGAGGCCGGCAAGATGTTCGTCGCCGAGCACAATGACAAGGGCGAGGTGATCAAGGAACACGAACTGCCGTTCGTCTATTCGATGATGCTGCCCGCCTTCAAGGGCATCGACGCCGTGTTCGGCATCGAAGGGCTCACCAACCCGCGCGGCTTCATCACCATCGACGCCTACCAGCGCAATCCCAAGTTCCAGAATGTTTTCTCGGTCGGCGTGTGCGTCGCGATTCCGCCCGTCGAGGCCACGCCGGTACCCACCGGCACGCCCAAAACCGGCTACATGATCGAGTCGATGGTCACCGCCGTTTCGCACAACATCCGCGCGCTGCTCGACGGCAAGGAGCCGGAGGAAAAAGCCACCTGGAACGCGATCTGCCTGGCCGACTTCGGCGACACCGGCGCCGCCTTTGTCGCGCTGCCGCAGATTCCGCCGCGCAACGTCAACTGGTTCAAGGAAGGCAAGTGGGTTCACCTGGCCAAGGTGGCGTTCGAAAAATACTTCATGCGCAAGATGAAAAAAGGCTCGACCGAACCGCTGTACGAGAAATACGTGCTCGGCATGATGGGCATCAAGAAGCTCAAATAATCGCCTCCTGGCCTCGGCCTTCAAGCGCCTGCGGGCGCTTTTTTTGTGCCTTGGGTTTCGGCCGCGCGGCTATAATTCGTCGTTGCCGGCCCGAGCCCGGCCCCGCCACGGCGCGCAGGCGCCGAAGGAATCGCCATGCTTTTGATGATCGACAATTACGACAGCTTTACCTACAACCTGGTGCAGTATTTCGGCGAACTCGGCGAGGACGTCAAGGTCATCCGCAACGACGAGATCGACCTCGCCGGCATCGCCGCGCTGAAGCCCGACCACATCGTTGTCTCGCCCGGCCCCTGCACGCCCAACGAAGCCGGCGTGTCGGTGCCGCTGATCAAGGAATTCTCCGGCAAGGTGCCGATACTCGGCGTGTGCCTTGGCCACCAGAGCATCGGCCAGGCCTTCGGCGGCAAGATCATCCGCGCCAAGGAACTGATGCACGGCAAGACTTCGATGATCCACCACACCGATACCGGCGTGTTCAAAGGCCTGCCCAATCCTTTCCGTGCCACGCGCTACCACTCGCTGGTGATCGAGCGCGAAACCCTGCCCGACTGTCTGGAAATCACCGCGTGGACCGACGACGGCGAGATCATGGGCGTGCGCCACAAGACCCTGGTGGTCGAAGGCGTGCAGTTCCACCCGGAATCCATCCTGACTGAACATGGACACGCGATGCTGGCGAATTTTTTGAAGGAAACCGTCCCCTCCCCCTCGAGGGGGGAGGGCTAGGGTGGGGGTGAAGCGCGCAAGCGAACCCATATCGCAAACGATGCGTTCGCACGCCAGCGCGCTGCGCACCCACATGACGGATGCCGAGACGCGCGTATGGCAGGCGCTGCGGGGCAAGCAACTGGAAGGGCATAAATTCAGACGGCAACAGGCGATTGGATCGTATATCGTCGATTTCGTCTGTCTGGAAACCAAAGTAATCGTTGAACTCGATGGTGGCCAGCATGCCGAGACGGTGCACTATGATTCGCGACGGGATGCTTGGCTGGAGTCCGAAGGTTTCCGCGTGCTTCGATTCTGGAACAACGACGTGATGCAAAACCTGGAAGGTGTATTG
>JBGSZD010000161.1:0-3655 GCA_041750575.1 Thiobacillus sp.
ACTGCGCGAGGTTGACCCCGCTCGCGTCCTGCATCGCCGCGACGAAGTCGTCGCAGGTGACGGCCTGGCCGTCGTGGCGCTCAAAGTACAAATCCATGCCGCGCCGGAAGCCGTCGCGCCCGAGCAGCGTGTGCATCATGCGGATGACTTCCGCGCCCTTGCTGTAGACGGTGGCGGTGTAGAAGTTGTTGATCTCGGCGTAGGAGGCGGGCCGGATCGGGTGCGCCATCGGCCCCGCGTCTTCGGGGAACTGGCCTACGCGCAGGCCGCGCACTTCCTGGATGCGGGTGACCGCGCGCGAATGCGTGTCGGCGCCGAATTCCTGGTCGCGGAATACGGTGAGGCCTTCCTTCAGCGACAACTGGAACCAGTCGCGGCAGGTGACGCGGTTGCCGGTCCAGTTGTGGAAATACTCGTGCGCCACCACGCGGTCGATGCCCTGGTAGTCGGCGTCGGTCGCGGTGTCCGGGCGGGCCAGCACGTACTTGGTGTTGAAGATGTTGAGGCCCTTGTTTTCCATCGCCCCCATGTTGAAGTCGCCCACCGCCACGATCATGTAGCGGTCGAGGTCGTATTCCAGGCCGAAGCGCGTCTCGTCCCAGCGCATGGCTTTTTTCAGCGCCGCCATCGCGTGGCTGCACTGGTCGAGCTTGCCGGGTTCGACGTAGATTTCGAGCTTGACCGGGCGGCCTGAGGCGGTGGTGAACGTGTCTTCCAATATATCCAACTTGGCCGCGACCAGCGCGAACAGATACGCGGGCTTGGGGAAGGGGTCTGCCCAGCGTACCCAGTGCCGCGCCGCGTCGTCATCGCATACGCCGGTGGCGACGGGATTGCCGTTGGACAGCAGATGCGGAAACCGCGTGCGGTCCGCCTCGACCGTGCAGGTGAAGGTCGCCATCACGTCCGGCCGGTCCGGGAAGAAGGTAATGCGGCGGAAGCCTTCCGCCTCGCACTGGGTGAAATAGCCGTCCTTCGAACGGTACAGCCCGGAAAGCTGGGTGTTTTTGTCCGGGTCAATGCGCACGACGGTTTCCAGCACGCAGGCATCCGGCAGCGGTGCGGCGATCGTCAACAGGTCGTCGGCGTAGGCGTAATCCGCCGGGTCGAGCGCGGCGCCGTCGAGCGTGATGCTTACCAATTCCAGCGCCTCGCCGTTAAGCACCAGCGGGCCGCCCGCGACCGCTGGGTTGCGTGTGCAGGTGAGGCGCGAGCGTACTTCGGTGTGGTCGTCATGGATGGCCACATGCAAATTGACTGACGCGATCCACCAGTCGGGCGGGGTGTAGTCCTTCAGGAACAGCGTGACGGGGGTTTCGGTGCGCATGGGGTCTCTGGTGGGGGTATTTGGAGTGGCGGTTTGTAGTACAGGTACAGGCCGGATTTTCTGCTGCGTCTGGAGCCACCCAGGCATGCCAGCGGCAAGAAGTGCCGCAGTGCATGGCAGGGCAATTTCAGGTGCTCATGAAAGCTGGGCGCGTCGCGCCTCTGCGTTTACTTCCAGTTCAGGTCGAGCTTGCGATGCGTAGCTGCGCAATCCCGCAGATACAGATTGATCAGGCTCTGGTAAGGGATGCCCACTTCGTCCGAAATCGCCTTGAAGTAAGCGATGGCGTCTTCGTCCAGACGAATGGTGATCTGCTTCTTCAACTGCGAAGCGTAGGGGTTCTTGCGGGATGGGGAGAAGTCGTATTCTTTGCGCATATGGATCACCTTCAGGGGTAAGACTTCGATTCGCCCGCCGTTGCCTTGCGCGCGGAGATGATGCGTATGACGTTGTCGTCGCGCCGGTAGCAATGGCAGACCAGGAGCAGCCGAAGTGAACCGCTCAGGCCCAGCAGAATAAAGCGTGCTTCGTCTTCGGAGTGGTCGGGATCGTCGATCAATCGGGCGCGCTCGTCGAAGAAGACCGATCGCGCCTCCTCGAACGAAACGCCATGTTTCTTCTCGTTGGCCGTGGCCTTGCGCGCGTCCCACTCGAATTGAAGGGTGCTCATGGTTTGAGTGTAACTACGATGTAGTTTTACGGCAAGGTGGCTTGAGCCGATTCCAGCTATTAGCGCTAGTTCGTTGAGAGCCAAGGCTTGGCCTGTGTTACAGACGTATCGATAAAGTGTTTATTGCTCGTCTGGCGGGACGCCGTCGCCAAAGCCGCTCCAGTCGCGCGCTTTCTGTTCGTGGAACGCCCGGCCTTCGGCCATGAAGTCGGGGCTGAAAGCGGTAAAGGCCTCGGCCAGACCAGTCAACTTGCGCCTGGCGAGCGGCCGCAGCACGAGGGTGCTGCCGACCTTCTCGATTTCGATTTCCTGACCCACCTCGACGAAGGCGAGCCCTTCGGGGATGTGCACGGCCAGCAAGTTGCCGCATTTGAAAACGCGCGTGAGCATGGGGGTCTCCAGTTGTGTGGGCAGAATATGGACCCACCTAGGCAGCGACAAGCCGCAGCTGTTTACACGCCCTGTTTCAGACTCGCCTCGATAAAGATGTCGAGGTCGCCATCCAGCACTTTCTGCGTGGCGGAGGTTTCGACGTTGGTGCGCAGATCCTTGATGCGCGAATTGTCCAGCACGTACGAACGAATCTGGTGGCCCCAGCCGACATCCGACTTGCCGGCTTCGAGCTTGTCCTGTTCGGCCTGGCGTTTGCGCAGTTCGGCTTCGTACAGCTTGGATTTCAGCATCGACATCGCCTCGGCGCGGTTCTTGTGCTGCGAGCGGTCGTTCTGGCACTGCACCACGATGTTGGTGGGCAGGTGGGTGATGCGCACCGCGGAGTCGGTTTTGTTGATGTGCTGGCCGCCGGCGCCGGACGCGCGGTAGGTATCGACGCGGAGGTCGGCGGGGTTGATGTCGACTTCGATCGAGTCGTCCACTTCGGGGTAGACGAAGATGCTGGCGAAGCTGGTGTGGCGACCGCCCGACGAGTCGAACGGCGATTTGCGCACCAGGCGGTGGACGCCGGTTTCGGTGCGCAGGGTGCCGTAGGCGTAGTCGCCTTCGATCTTGATCGAGGCGGATTTGATGCCGGCGACGTCGCCTTCGGATTCTTCCAGCAACTCGGCCTTGAAGCCTTTGCGCTCGGCGTATTTCAGGTATTGCCGCAGCAGCATCGAGGCCCAGTCGCAGGCCTCGGTGCCGCCGGCGCCGGCCTGGATGTCGATGAAGCAGTTGTTGGGGTCGGCCGGGTTGTTGAACATGCGGCGGAATTCCAGCGTCGACACGTCCTTTTCCAGGCTGGCGATGTCGGTCTGCACGGCGGTCAGCGTGTCGTCGTCGTTTTCCTCGCGCGCCATCTCGAACAGCTCGCTGGCGTCTTTCAGGCCCGAGGCCACGCGGTCGAGCACGATCACCACGTCTTCGAGCGATTTGCGTTCGCGGCCGAGTTCCTGCGCACGGGCGGCGTCGTTCCAGAAGTCCGGCGCTTCGGACAGGCGGACGACTTCTTCTAGACGATCCTTTTTGTGATCGTAGTCAAAGAAACCCCCTGAGTTGGGTGGCACGGTCGCCGAGGTCGGCGAGTTTGGCTTGGATTTGATTGAGGCTTTCGGCTTCCATGTATGTGCTCGGTGACTAGGCGGAAAAGCCGCGCATTATAGCCCACGCGATGACCAGCCCCAGCCCGATTGCGCCCATGCCCGCCGCGGCGTGGCGCGCCA
>JBGSZD010000162.1:0-6421 GCA_041750575.1 Thiobacillus sp.
CGCCGGTCGCCCCATCCAGCAGACCACGCCCGGCGGCGCCGTCGTTGCCGCCGCCTACGGCCTCGACGGTCGCCCCGTCGAACTCCGCGTCAACGGACAGGTGCTCCTCAGCGACATCGTCTACCACCCCTTCGGCGCGCCCAAAGCCTGGACCTGGGGCAACGGCACCGCGTACACCCGCAGCTTCGACGCCGACGGTCGGGCCAGCCAATACCTGCTCGGCACCGACACCCGGCTCCTCACCTACGACGACGCCAGCCGCATCACGAACTTCACCCACGCCAACCCCGGCCTGAATCGGGTTTATGGCTACGACATCCTCGACCGCCTCATCCACGAAACCGACAGCGTCGGACCCAGCCGCTGGACTTACGACGCCAACGGCAACCGCCTCACCGCAGAACCTGGCACCGCCAGCTACGCCTACGGCTACGCCGCCACCAGCAACCGCCTACTAAGCGTCGCCGGTCCCAACCCCAAAACCTTCACCTACAGTTCAGCAGGCGACCTCGTTGGCGACGGCGTCTACACCTACGGCTACAACTGGTTCGGGCGGCTCGTCAGCGTCAACCAGGGCAGCGTCCGCAAAGCCGCCTACGGTGTCAACGCCCTCGGTCAGCGCACCAGCAAAACCGTCGGCGGTATTGCCACCCTGTTCTTCTACGACGAAGCCGGGCATCTGCTGGGCGAATACGACGGCAACCGCGCCCTCATCCAGGAAACCGTCTGGCTGGGCGACCTGCCCGTCGCCGTCCTCAAGAAAAACGCCCTCGGCCAAACCGAGGTCTACCGCATCCACGCCGACCACCTCAACACCCCGCGTGCCATCCTCGACAGCAGCAACCGCGTCGTGTGGAAATGGCACAGCAACGCCTTCGGTCAGGGCCAGCCGGAAGAAGACCCGGATGGCGACGGCAAGAAATTCGAATACAACCTCAGATTCCCCGGCCAGTATTTCGACAAGGAGACGCTGCGGCATTACAACTACTTCAGGGATTATGATCCGACCACTGGCAGGTACGTGGAGTTTGATCCCATCGGCTTGCGCGCGGGGTTGAACGGATACGGGTATGTGGGCGGGAATCCTGTTAATGCGGTTGATCCGACGGGACAAATTAAATGGTCGGGAACGGCAGTCTCGGCAGGGATACGCAATGCGGGCAAAACTCAATACACACTGGTCTCAGAATGCGTCGGTGGATACAAGACGGAAGTCGTTGTCGATGCAGATTTTTACTCATTAGGTGGTGGTGCTAGTTGGACAAATTCTGCTGCGAACTTCATTGACGACTTCAACTATATAAATCCTTATGTGTTCGATGGAGCCGCCTTTAACGTATCAGCTGGGGTGGTGGCTGGATTCGGAACAGGATTCGACCTTACGATCTTGGGCGGTGCAAAATCTCCAGGTGCGTGGAGTGCGCAGAGTGGCACAGGACTTTGGGGTGGGGTTGGTATCGGCAGGTCGAAAGTGATTTCAACCAAATCCACCCCATGCTCTTGCTTGTCACGATGAAACCGAATTTGTCACATTCTCTTCGGAAAAATCGCATATGAATTACGGTTCGAATTACCCATCATCTAATTCACAGCCGCCATGGAGTAGGTTGCTACGGGTGAATTTGGCAGTGGCGGTTTTCGTTTTTTTAGCAAATAGCTCCGCATTGTTGTTGGGGGTTGCTGGCAAAGCGCCTGATGTGCTTACTAAACTATTAGAAGTCACCCTCATCCTTACAGTGTCGGCGGCGGTGTTAGTTACGGCCGTACTTGCTCTAGTTAAGCCCGAGTATCGTAAAAAAACTCTTATTTTTCACGCCTCCGCTCTTGCAGCCGGTGCTACGGCATTGCTGATTTGGGGACTAAGCTTAACTGTAGGTTCTGCCACGTCTACGTTAAAAGTATCATGGTCTGTTGGATGGTTGACGGCTTTTGCAGCCTACTCCGCATACCTTGTTAGTCAGACGTTCTTTGTGTCTATCCGCAATAGTTCGATAACCGTTAAGTACGCTTATCTATGGGTTGGCGCGATAGCCTTTTCTGCTGATGTATTCATATTTCTTCGTCTTGCTGCGTCATTGACGGAATAAACGCCCAATCATCAATTGGGCCGGAGTCCGGAGTCTTGCATTAACGCATTCCCTCGCCCAGCACACAGGCGCGTGAAAGCGGTGGGGTCGGGTGCGGCCGGGCTGGTAGAATCGCGCCTTTCCTCTCGCCGGTTGCCTTCCATGCTGTTTCTCGAACTCTTCGGTTATCTGCTGCTCATCCTCGTGGCGGCGGAAATTTTTGTCAACGCGCTCGAACATCTGGGCGAAAAACTCAAAATCTCGGAAGGCGTGACCGGCTCGCTGTTCGCGGCGGTGGGCACGGCGATGCCGGAAACGCTGGTGCCGTTGCTGGCGATTTTCGCCACCACCGGCAACGCGACGACCAACGAGGAAATCGGTGTCGGTGCGATTCTGGGCGCGCCCTTGATGCTGTCGACGTTGTCGGTGTTTTTGATGAGCGTGGCGGTGCTGAAACGGCGCGGTATACAGGGTCATCTCACCCCGGAAAGAACCGGCCTCAAACGTGATCTCGACTTCTTCCTGATGGCGTTTGTGCTGGCTTTCGTGGCCATGTTCGTGCCGCATGGCGAAGGCTGGGTGCGCGCCGCGATCGCTTTTGTCATGGTGATGATTTACTTCATTTACGTGATGCTGACCCTGAAGGCGTCGAGCAAACTGGTGGAAGATGGCCACGCCACCGAGGCCGGCTCGCCGATGCTGCTGACGCGCCTGGGCTTGCCGCAGAACCTGCTGTTCATCGTGGTGCAACTGGCCCTGGGGCTGGCGCTGCTGGTGACCGGCGCCAAGGGCTTCATCCACGGCGTCGAAGAAGCAGCGCCCATCATCGGCATCTCCGCGCTGCTGTTGTCGCTGATGATCATCCCGATCGCGACCGAACTGCCGGAAAAGGTGAACTCCATCCTGTGGATTCGCAAGCACAAGGACACGCTGGCCTTCGGCAACATCACCGGCGCAATGGTGTTCCAGGGCACGCTGCTGCCCGCTATCGGCGTCTCGCTGACGCCGTGGGCGCCTCAAAAGGAAGTGCTGCTGGGCGTGGCGATTACGCTGGTCGCGGCCTTCTGGCTGCGTTGGGCCGCGCTGAACGGCGGGCTGCGCGTGTGGCACCTGTTCGTCAACGGCGCGCTCTACGCGACGTATCTGATCGCCGTGCTGGTATAAAAAACAGCGGCATAAAAAAACGGCGGGATATCCCGCCGTTTTTCAAGTTGCAAGAGCCTGGGTTCAGGCCATGCGACGACGTGCCGCGAAACCCACCAGACCGAGGCCCGCCAGCAGCATCGCCCAGGTGTCGGCTTCCGGCACCGGGGTGACTTCCCAGCCAATGTCCTGCATGGCGGCGAAATCGAGTTCGGTGAAGTACTTGCGTTCGCCGTTGACAATCGTCGGGTCCATCGCGGCTTCCTGAGCGACCCCGTTGACCAGACTTTGCGTGCCTTCGAGCCAGTGCCCCGGGTCGTCCAGCGCGACCACTCCTGCGTTCGTACCCACGAAGTTACCGCCGATGAAGAAACCATTAGTATCAAAAGAAAGATCGCTAAGATTTGAGAAGGAGTTGGATAATCCAAAGCCAAGCAGGTGGGCGAGTTCGTGTACCGCCACTGAATAGAAATCGTACTTCGAGGAATCCAGCCCAGCGGTAGTAGTGCCGAAGTGCCAGTCGGTGCCGGCGCTGTCGAAGCTGATCGAGCCGCCCCAGGGCGCAACGTCGACCGCAGCGGATATAAGGACGCCGTTGTCGTACACGTTCTGTGTTTCACCCTGCCCACGCCGCGCGGCGTCGTCGCAGAAGCTGCCAAAGCCGGAACAGCCGTAACCGCCGGGACCACCCATACCGAGTGTGTCGTCAGTGAAGTTGTAGCCGCCCGCGTAGACGCGGATCACATTGGCCGCTATGGTTTGATCGAGGAGAAATGCTTCCGCATCGGGGTCCGATGGGTTGAAGAAATTCGGACCGAAGCTATTGCCGCCAGACGAGGTGATTGCGGTCAGGCTGTCGGCAAGCCGCGATTCGAACACGGCGGCGGCGGCGTCCAGCGCGGCCATGCTGCCCGCATTGGATGAGAAAAAGTCGGCGGTGTCGTAGGTGAAATCGAACTGGATATCGATATTGGCCTGGGCCTGGGCGCTGCACGCGACCAGCAAGGCGATGGCAAGCGGACGGATGGTCATGGTGTTATGGTCCTCGTTCTGGCGGTTAATCTCGAAAAGTATGGCGCGACTGGGTCAAAGCCCTTAATTCGTTGCAAGCATCCTGCACCCTGAACATGACGGCACGGTGATGCCTGATACGAACCCGCAAGTCGTTATTGTTTTCGCGCACGGTATTTTTACCTGCTAATCGCGCGATTGGCTAGTGCCGTTCGTCGTTTCGCGGCGAAACGGTCCTTCGAGCTCGTCCATGTAATGCGCGATGGCATCGGTCTCGCGCTCCAGAAAACGGTCGACCGCGTTGCGGAATTCGGCGTTTTCCAGCCAGTGCCAGGAATGCGTCGTGGTGGGCACCAGGCCGCGTGCGAGCTTGTGTTCGCCCTGCGCGCCGCCTTCGAAGACCTGCAGGCCGTGGGCGATGGCGTATTCGATGCCCTGCTGGTAGCAGGTTTCGAAATGCAGGCCGGGCAGGTATTCGAGCGTGCCCCAGTGGCGGCCGTACAGCCGCTGGCCATCTTTTACACAAAACGAGCTGGCGACCGGTTCGCCATGCTTGTCCGCGATGATCAGCACCAGATTGCCCGGCATCGTCTCGCGCAAGGCCATGAAAAATGCCCGGTTGAGATGCGGGTCGCTGCGATGGCGGGCGTAGGTGTCGGCATAGCAGCGCAGGAAATGATCCCAGTCGGCATCGGTGCTCGCCGTGCCGTCGACCCAGCGGAAAGTCACGCCCAGCGAAGCGAGTTTCTTTCTTTCCTGGCGGATTTTCTTGCGCTTGTCGTGCGTCAGTGCGGCGAGGAAGTCGTCGAAGCTTGCGTAGCCCGCATTCGTCCAATGGAACTGGAAGCCAGTGCGGTGCAGCAATGCAGTCGCGTTGAGCGCGGCGTGATCGGGTTCGGTGGGAAACAGGATGTGCAGCGACGAGCAATTCAAATCGCGGGTGAGCGTGAGCGCGGCCTGGATCAGCGCGGCGCGGTCGGCATCGTTGTTCGCCAGCAGGCGCGGGCCCGGCACCGGCGAGAAGGGCACGCAGCTGACTAATTTCGGGTAGTAATTCAGCCCGTGTCGGCGGTAGGCGTCGGCCCACGCCCAGTCGAACACGAACTCGCCCCAGGAATGGTGTTTGACGTACAGCGGCATCGCCGCTTCGAGGCGGTCGCCGCGAAACAGCGCCAGATGCACCGGCTCCCAGCCGATGGGGGCGCCGACGCAATCGGTGGTTTCCAGCGCGTGCAGGAAGGTGTGCTGCAGAAAGGGCGAATCGCCGGCCAGCGCGTTCCAGGCACCGGCCGGCAGGTCGGCCATGCGCGTCACGACGCGAACGACGGTTTCTGGGGTTGCGGCTTCCGTCGCGGGGGGCTTTGCTTCAAAATGCACGTTTTGCCGAGCTTCCATCGAACAAACAATGAACCTGCATGAATATCAGGCCAAACAAATTTTGCGGTCGGCCAACATTAACACGCCGCGCGGCATCGCCGCAGGGAGTGCGGAGGGCGCGCTGGCCGCCGCCCGAGAACTGGGCGGCACTGCCTGGGTAGTGAAGGCGCAGATTCATGCCGGCGGGCGCGGCAAGGCGGGCGGCGTCAAGGTGGTGAAAAGCCCGGATGAGGTGCGCGCCATGGCGACGGCGCTGCTTGGCAAGCCCTTGGTCACCAATCAGAACGCGCCCGACGGCCAGCCGGTGAATCTGGTGCTGGTGGAAGAAACCCTGCCGATCGCACGCGAGTTGTACCTGTCGCTGCTGGTGGATCGCGAAACCGAGCGCGTGGCCATCGTCGCCTCGGCTGCCGGCGGCATGGACATCGAGGAAGTCGCCCACGCCACGCCGGAAAAAGTGCTGACCGAAACCTGCGATCCGCTGCTGGGCGTGCAGGATTTCCAGTGTCGCGCCCTGGCCTTCGCGCTGGAACTGACCGGCGAGGCCTACAAGGATTTCTGCCGCCTGCTGCCGCAGCTGTACCGCGTGTTTCTTGCCAACGATTTGAGCCTGCTCGAAATCAATCCTTTGATCGTCACAACCGACAACCGCGTGCTGCCGCTCGACTGCAAGATGAGCGTCGACGACAACGCGCTGTACCGCCGCAAGGCCCAGGCCGATCTGCGCGACGACAGCCAGCTCGACGCCAAGGAGGCGGCGGCCAACGCGGCCAACGTGAACTACGTCGCGCTCGCCGGCAACATCGGTTGCATGGTCAACGGCG
>JBGSZD010000163.1:0-1901 GCA_041750575.1 Thiobacillus sp.
CCGCGCTGGAAGCGGCCGCGCAACATAAGGAATTAAGCGCCGGGACGGGTGAGACCGACATCTTCATTACACCCGGCTATCGCTTCAAAGTCGTCGATGCGCTCGTCACCAATTTTCACCTGCCCAAGTCCACGCTGCTGATGCTGGTCTCGGCCTTCGCCGGGCTGGACACCATCCGTGCGGCCTACGCCCACGCCATTGCCGAGCGCTATCGTTTCTTCAGCTATGGTGACGCAATGTTTTTAGAGAAAAACCTTTCCTGAATTCCGAGTAAATGACATCAACTAAATGACTGAACTTGATTTTATCAAGCACGTGGCGGGAGGGTTGGAGCGCTCGTATTCCGCGCTCGGTAAATCTCACTGGATCAAGCCGCCCCAATGGCGCCCCACCGAGGAACAGTTTCGTCACGAAACGCAACACGACTGTTTGCTGATCTACTTGAAGGGGGTTCGCTGGGCCAGTCTACTTAATGCCTCGATCATCCTGCTTGAGGCGGGGCACGTGCACGAGATCGGGATATTGTGCCGCTGCATGGATGAATCGTTCGAAGACATGCTGCTGTTTATCAGAAACCTTGGCCAAGAAGGTGAGCCGACAAAAGAACAAGAACGCGTTCTAAAGGAGTTTTCCAGGAGCAATTTGACGACCCATCAGTGCCAATGCTATCGGCCAGAAAGCGTGATCGAGTACCTAGGCCCAAGCTGCGCGCAGCTCTAGCGGGCCTGCAGGAGAATGTGATCAATCCGCATGACCACGCGCGAATAAATGAGATCATCTACGATGCCTTTTCGGGATACGTCCATGGAGCGTATCCGCACATCATGGAGCTATTCGGCGGCAATCCGCCGCAGTATCACATGGCTGGGATGCTTGGTGCGTCACGCATACAGGAATGGCAGCGACAACTGATCCACTACGCCTATCGAGGTGTCTTGGGCGCTTGGTATGTCGCCAAGCGGCTCGGCGAAGATGGAATTGCTGCGGATATCTTCTCTCTGCGAAATGACATGGAACTGCGATATCCACAGTTAGCAGCGAACCCTAATGATCTGCTCAAGGATGTGAAGAAAAAGGCTCGTAAGTAATGCAATTAAAGAAAGCGGTCTGGAACGCGCACAACCAATGAAATTCGATCTCCTTGCCACCGATGGCGGCGCACGCCGCGGCCAGCTCCACCTTGCGCACGGCACCGTGCAGACGCCGGCCTTCATGCCAGTGGGCACCTACGGCACGGTGAAGGCGATGTCGCCCGCCGAACTCACCGACATCGGCTTCGAGATGGTGCTCTCCAACACCTTCCACCTGTGGCTGCGGCCGGGGCTGGAGGTGATCGAAAAATTCGGCGGCCTGCATCGCTTCATGGGCTGGGACAAACCCATCCTCACCGATTCGGGCGGTTTCCAGGTATTCAGCTTGGGTAAATTGCGAAAAATCACCGAGGAAGGCGTGAAGTTCGCCTCGCCGATCAACGGCGACAAACTTTTCCTGACGCCGGAAATCTCGATGCAGATCCAGCGCACGCTGAATTCCGACATCGTGATGATCTTCGACGAGTGCACGCCCTACCCTGCCACCGAGCGCGAAGCCGCCGACTCGATGCGGCTCTCCCTGCGCTGGGCGGCGCGTTCCAACGCTGCACACGCCGGCAACCCCAACGCGCTATATGGCATCGTGCAGGGCGGCATGTATGAAACCCTGCGCGACGAGTCGGCGCGCGAGTTGATCGACATGGGCTTCGACGGCTACGCCATCGGCGGCCTCTCGGTCGGCGAACCGAAGGACGACATGACGCGCATCCTCGCCCACACCGCGCCGCAACTGCCGGCTCACAAGCCGCGCTACCTGATGGGCGTCGGTACGCCGTCCGACCTGGTCGCAGCGGTGGCTGCCGGCATCGA
>JBGSZD010000164.1:0-5377 GCA_041750575.1 Thiobacillus sp.
TTTGTTACAGATATTGTCGGTCTCGGTTTTCGAGAAAACCCTTATTTCATGCGCCCTGCAGCCAGACACCACCAGAAGCATTCCGCTGCCACCAGATAACCAACTGATTTTGTTTGATTTTTAACCGGACACTACTGAAACAATAAAGGTAATTAGAGGAGAAGGGTTATGACACCCAAGATCATCATGATGGGCTTGGCCATGATCACCGGTCTGCCCCATGCCGCGCATGCCAGGAGCGGCAAGGAGGATGTGGCGAAGGCTTATTCTTCCTGGAACACGCCTTACATGCCGCATTACGGTATTGAAGGGGCAGCACATCCGTTAATGGATCATGTCTCCGTGCCGCCCCCTCATCCGGGACGCAGTACGCGAAACGCATGGCGCCTGGATTTCGCTCCACCGGCAGCCGTCCTGGCGACAGATGATCCGCTGAGCGCAAAGGATAAGCGGGTGGGCTTTCGTCTCAAGCTGGATTTCTGATCCGGCCACACCGTTTCTGGTTGGCGTTTTTATGTCTAGCGGGACCCGAACTTGTAGTACCGATCATTGAGGTGGCTGACCACTTCCTCGGTCTCTTCCTTTCCCCAGCGCAGCTTCATATAGGCCGCCCAGTGCAGCACCTGCGACTGCAATGCCGGTAGCGACTGGACATGCTGTTGGGAGCGAATGTGAACGACGCTTTCGTGGCAGACCATGCAGTGGTTCTCGTACAGCAACTGGCCGCGCGATGGCGCTTCTGGCTTAACTGGTTTTTGCCGCGGCGCATTCATGGATGGAGACTCAATCGCCTGCTCCTGAATGGGTGGCATCGGCTGGGGGCTAGAACTCGCCCAAACCGGGAGGGTGCCAGCCAGCGCAAGCAGCGTGGCGCAAATCATGACTCTTGTCCGCATGAAGCCCTCCAATCATCAATGGCCATGATACGCCCCTGAGTGGTCCTCAAATTCCGGGCGTCGCATCAGGAATCAACGTCCGTGCTGCTGCATCTGTTACTGCATGCGCTTCATCATTTCCGGGTCCATTTTGAACTCGCCGCCAGCCCCCATGCCCGGCATGCCTGACATGGTCATTGACCCATGCTTCTGGCCGGGCTTGCAGGGGCCGAGCCATTTGCCCGTCATGGTCGACGACATCGTCTGCATGCCGTGCATCGGTGGGCTGAAGCGCGTGGTGTTTTCCATGCGGTAGTCGCTGGCCAGGTTGCCGGTGATCACGGTGCGGCCGGTGGCGGTGTGACCATTCATCGCGCACACCGAGTCGATCGTCACCTTGTTGCCGCTGCGCTGCATATCCATTTTCGAGCAGCGCTTGCGCATGTCCTGCGCGTCCTTGGGATCGGCGGTCATGTCATCCTTGCGCTGGTCGATGCAGATCTGCATCGTCATCGGACCAGGCATTTTTTGCGCGCCGGCCGCGGTCTCGGTCTTGATCTCCCACAGCCCGGACTTGCGCATGGGTGCGTCGGCGGCCTGAACGTCAAGCGGTGCAAAAAACGCGGTGGCCAATCCAGCCAGCGTAAGCCAGGAATAAGTATGCGTTCGCATGGTCGATGCCTCCACGATTGAAATCAGAAGCCGCCAATATAGGCGTAACCGTCATTTTGCAGCTTGATCAGGCGCGTGTAGCCGTCGTGCACGATAGTCACGCCGGGCAGCACATCGTCCGGCATCCAGCCCTTGGCCTTCATCACGCTATGGCAGATTTCCACACGCACTCCCAGGTTCAGCAAGTCCTGCGTGATCTTGGCGTTGAGGTTGACCGCGAAGGGGTCGCCCAGCGCCCGCTGATAGGTGTCGTCGATCAGCAGAAACATCGCCGCATCGCCGTGCAGCACCAGATGGATATCGAGCTGCGCGGGTTTCACGCCCTGCTTGCCGTAAGCCTCGATCAGGCCGCGCGCGTAATACAGTCCCTTGCTGATGCCCGCCGCCGTTTCGTTCGAGTGAATGTCGTACACCGCCTTGTAATGCGCGCGCGGGTCGACCTTCAGCATCGGCCGTTCGGTTGGCGCCGACGCCGCATTCGCGGCCATCACGGGTCCCGCCAGCCCCAGCACGCAGCCTAAAGCGAAGATGGTTTTGGTAATGCTCATGGCTTGCCTCCGAAACGCTTGGGATTTCCCCGAATGCTGCCATAAAAAAACGTGGGCGGTTGCCCGCCCACGACTACTTACCTACCGCCCGATGGCTCAGGCTTGTCCGCGCTGGTGATGACCGTGCCGATGATGGCCGCCGTGATGGCGTTTACGCATCGTCTCGGCATCGAACACGCTTTGCTGCGCGGGGCTCAGCTGGACATAAAACGCCTTGGTTGCCTGGGCACGCTCAGCCAGTTTTGCGCGGCGCATGTCCGACATGGCCAGCATCTTGTCCAGGCGCTGCGGCGTATTCAGCTTGGCAAACTCACCCCGCTTCGCCTGCCGGTCTCCGCGCATGGCGTGCTTACCCGGCTGGCTGGTGCTGGCGAAGGCATTCCATGCCGCCTCCTGTCTGGGCGCGAGCTTGAGCTTTTCCTTCAGCGCCGACAGGTGCTTGGCGCGATGCGCTTCCGCCTTGCCGTGCGCCTGCTGGCCTTGCGTCATGCCGCAGCCCGCTTTGCTGCCGGGCCCGCCTTCTGGCATGGCATAAGACGTGGTTGCCAGAAAACCGCTGCCGGCGATCAAGGCCGCCATCAGGGCACGTTTGGCGAAAGAATCTTGCTTCGATTTCATTGCGATCTCCTTCAGAGTCGTTGTCAACACTGCCGACCCGGAATGGGTACGGCATGGAACGCATTCTGGGGAGGCGATGTATCCCGATGATGTCTGGCGCAGGCAAAGATGTAACGGCTTGTATCGGGATGTAACCCGTGGCGAACATTCCCGCTGGAGCCGGACAAGGCGCGAATGTCTATACTGGGCTTTCGTTTGTTCGCCGACTTCAGGAGAGCCCGATGAGAACCGCATGCCTATCCGCGCTGTTTGCCGCCTTGCTTGCATTGCCCCTGGCCGCCTTGGCGGTCGACCCCGCCAGCCTGCCCGATATCAAGAAAACCAGGCTGGGCCTCTACATCGAGGCCAAGGAAGTGCCGGACTTTCTGAAGCAGCACCCCAAAGTGTTGTTCCTCGACTTGCGCACGCCGGAGGAATTGCTGTTTGTTGGTATCCCCGATGGCATCGATGGCAACGCCCCTTTCGGCATCATGAATTACGCCAAATGGGACGAGAAGAAAAAAACCTATGTGCGCTTTCCCAATCCCGATTTCCTGTCCAACTTCGAATACTGGGCGATGGACAAGGGCACTGAAAAAGGCGATCCCATCCTGCTGATCTGCCGCTCGGGCGACCGCAGCGCGCTGGGGGCCGATTTCCTGGCGAAGCAGGGCTACACCAACGTGTGGTCCGTGGTGGATGGATTCGAAGGCGACATGGCCAAGGACGGCGCCAACAAAGGCAAGCGCGCGGTCAACGGCTGGAAGAATATCGGCCTGCCCTGGACCTACGATCTCGACAAGGCCAAGTTGCTGCTGCGCGAATAGTACAAAATACCATTTGCGAGTGATCACGCTTGCGCCTAGCCTGCGTAAACCTCAGCCAAACCTTGGTTTTCAGTACCAGTTGCACGAGCAAGTTGCTTCCAGAACGCCGGAAGCCCTCTGTAAAAAAACAGCCAACCCAATAGGGTTGAAAGACACATACCGTCGGAGACCGCCATGAATACCAAACAAAACTACTTGCTCTGCGCTGTTGCGATCTGTCTTTCAAGCATGCAGGTTCAGGCATATGCTGAAGAAACCGCCCAGGTGAACGCCGAAACAGGTGTCCAGGTGAAGGCTGAATTGGGTCCCCGGCCGTTCCCCGGCTCGAAAATCACCTTCGCCCCCCTGCCCGTGGAAATTTTCATGCAGCCTGGGCAGAAGCCGGCCGTGGTGTTCACCACGCCATGCATCCAGATCGCCAAAATGACCAACAACTTCCCGCCCATCATGGCCTTCGAGGATTTCATGCTCGAAATGATCGGCAAGGTGAACGACTCCGAAATCCTGCCGATACGCCTCGAACCGGTCTGCATCTAAGGAAGTCTGAACAACAGGATTCCGGCTTTACCCCGCCGGGGACAAGCGCCGGAATGACGAATGTTGGCTTGTTCAGTCTTCCGGCACCAGCCCGACGCGGGTCTCGCCGCTCTGCTTGTCGATCTCGAACCACAGCTCGCAATACTCCGGCTGCGATTCCAGCGGCGTCGGGTCGTCGGCGCAGCTACAGCCGCCGATCAGTCCTGCGTAGAAAACCCCCGTCTTCACGCGGATGCACGCGCCCATATCCGTCGCCTGCCCGATCAATATCACCTTGAAGGGCTCGTCGGCGACCGAACTCGTGCCCGACAGCCCCTGCTGCAGCGGCAGCAGGTCGGCGTCGATCTGTTCGACCTCGTGCCGGAACGTGTCGGCGAAATCGGCCGTATTCCAGGCCGTGCATGAGTGGGGCAGGTTGAAGCGGGTCATGGCTCAGTGTAAACGTCCCTGCGCACAGCGCTCAAGCTACAGCGGCCCGGCCTGCCACGGGCCGGTGATGGCGCAGGTCATGCCGCTGCCCGGTGTGCCGTCGCCGTAAACGTTGACGAACAAGGTGCTGCCGTCCGGGCTGAAGCAGGCGCCGGCCAGCTCGCTGCTGTTCAGCAGGTTCACGGCAAATTCGAACGGTTGCCCTTCCTGCCCCAGGCCGACCAGCCGATTGACGTTGGCGATCCCCGCGGCCAATTCGTGCTGATCGTTGTCGTCCGGGCTGGCGTCGTCTTCGCAGAGCAGCAAGCCACCGCGCGGCGTCACGCACAGGTTGTCGGGGGAATCGAGCACGCTGCCCGCGGGCGACTCGAACACCCGCTTGAGCATGCCGCCCCGATTCGAGGTCGGCTGGTACTGCCAGATCTGGCCGTAAGCCGGCGTATATCCGTCCGCCTGCTGGTCGCCCTGCTTGGCGTCGCCGCCCGAGGTGGACACGAAATACACCGAACGGCCGTCCGGCGCCAGCCACAAACCTTCCAGGCGATTGAACAAGGCGCCGCCGAGTGCGTAGCCTTGCGCGAAGCATCCCGGCGCGCCCGCCTCCAGGTCGGCGTCGGGCGCGGGAATCGTCACCCAGTCGCAGGTCAGCGATGCGTCGGCACGCTGTTTCTGCCGCGCATCGAAATGCGGTTGCTGCCGTACTCGCAGCATTTGCAGGCTACCGCCTTGCGACAAATCGGACGCACGATGCGGCACGAAACGGTAGAAGCCGCTACCGTGCCCAGAGCCCGCATCCTCGGTCTGATAGACGATGCCGTCGCGATCCGCTGCCGCCGCTTCGTGCTTGAAGCGCCCCAGCGCCTTGAGCGGCTGGGCGGGATGAAGAAACGCG
>JBGSZD010000165.1:0-3256 GCA_041750575.1 Thiobacillus sp.
GTCGGCGACATCGCCGGTAACGCGTCGCGGCTGTTGGCAGCGGCGCAGGAGGCACAGGCTGCCGGCGCTGCCCTGCTGCTGACGCCGGAGATGTCGATCTGCGGCTATCCGGCGGAAGACCTGGTGTTGCGGCGCGATTTCACCGCGGCGTGCGAAGCGGCCTTGAATCAATTGGCGAAGGATGCGCCACCCGAACTGGCGCTGATCGTCGGCTACCCCGAGCGCAGCGACGATGGCTTGTTCAATGCCGCGGCGCTGCTGCGCGGCGGGCGCGTCGAGACGGTATACCGCAAGCACCACCTGCCGAATCATTCCGTATTCGACGAGCAGCGCGTGTTCAACAGCGGCGACGCGCCCTGCGTGTTTGCCTGCGGCGGCATCAATTTCGGAATCAATATCTGCGGCGACATCTGGGAGCCGGGTCCGGTCACGCGCGCGATGGAAGCGGGGGCCAACTGGCTGCTGGTACCCAATGCCTCGCCCTTCCACCTCAACAAGGAGCGCGAACGTTATGCCGTCGCGCATGCGCGGCAAGGCGAGGCTGCGTTGCCGATCGTTTACGGCAATCTGGTCGGCGGGCAGGACGAACTGGTATTCGACGGCGCGTCATTTGCCATGAGCGCGGGCGGCGAGGTCGTGGTGCAGTGCCCGGCCTGGCGCGAGGGACTGTTTTATCTGGAACTCGCTGCCGACACTTGCACCGGGCCTCTGCACACGCTGCCCACCGAAGAAGCGGCGGCCTACGAAGCACTGGTGCTGGCGGTGCGCGACTACAGCGCCAAGAACAATTTCAAGGGCGCCCATCTCGGGCTGTCGGGCGGAATCGATTCGGCGCTGACGCTGGCGATCGCCGTCGATGCGCTGGGCGCGGACAGAGTACACGCGGTGATGATGCCGTCGGATTACACCGCAAGCATCAGCGTCGAGGATTCGCGCGAGATGGTGAAGCGGATCGGGGTAAGGTATTCCGAAATCGCCATCAAGCCGATCTACGAGGCTTTCGTGACGCAACTGGCGGGCGAGTTCGCCGGGCGCGCGGCCGATACCACGGAAGAAAACCTGCAGGCGCGCACGCGCGGTACGCTGCTGATGGCGCTGTCGAACAAATTCGGCACGCTGGTGCTGACCACCGGCAACAAGAGCGAAATGGGTACCGGCTACGCCACCCTCTACGGCGATATGGCCGGCGGCTTCGCGGTGTTGAAGGACGTGCCCAAGACCCTGGTCTACCGGCTGGCGAATTACCGCAACAGCCTGTCGGCCGTCATCCCGCAACGCATCATCGACCGTCCTCCGTCGGCCGAGCTGCGCCCCGACCAGACCGACCAGGATAGCCTGCCGCCGTATGATGTGCTGGATACGATCCTGGCTGCCTATGTCGAACGCGACTTGTCCGCGCGCGATATCGTTGCGCTGGGATTCGACGCCGCCACGGTGAAGCGCGTCATCCGCATGGTTGATCTTGCCGAATACAAGCGGCGCCAGGCCGCACCCGGCCCACGCATCACCCCGCGCAATTTCGGCAAGGACCGCCGTTATCCGATTACCTCGAAATACCGACCTGAAGGAGACTTGCCATGAAAAAAATCGAAGCCATCATCAAACCGTTCAAGCTCGACGAAGTACGCGAAGCGCTGTCCGACATCGGCGTTACTGGTCTGACCGTCACCGAGGTCAAGGGCTTCGGGCGCCAGAAAGGCCATACCGAACTGTATCGCGGCGCCGAATACGTGGTGGATTTCCTGCCCAAGGTGAAAGTCGAGATTGTCGTCGCCGACAGCCTGCTCGACCGAGCGATGGAAGCGATCATCGCCGCCGCGCGCACCGGCAAGATCGGCGACGGCAAGATTTTCGTGACGGCGGTGGAGCAGGTGGTGCGCATCCGCACCGGCGAATCGGGCGAAGCCGCGATCTGAATCAGGCTTGTGCCGGGGCTGTTACCAGAACCGGTACCAGGCTTTGCCTTCGGTGCTGACGCCCTTGGCATACTTGCTGTTGGGGAAGTTCAGCGTGAGCACACGTTGAGCATCGTCGCGCAGGCCGGTAAGTTTCAGCTTGTCGTAGGACACCACCATGATCGCCAGCGCTTCTTCCAGAGCGGGGGCTTCGGGGTAGGTTTTCAGCACTTCCTTGGCACGGTTGGCGGCGGCGACCCAGGCTTCGCGCTTGATGTAGTACTTGGCGACGTGGATTTCGTTGCTGGCCAGCGCGTTGACCAGGTATTTCATGCGGGCAGTCGAGTCGGCGGCGTATTTGCTGTCGGGAAAGCGGGTGACCAGTTCCTTGAACGACAGGAAGGCGTCGCGCGCCGCCTTGGGATCGCGCTCGCTCATGTCCTGGTCGACCAGATTGCCCAGCAGACCGAGGTCGTCATTAAAATTCGCCAGGCCCTTCAGATAGTAGGCGTAATCGACGTTAGGGTGATTGGGGTGCAATTTGATGAAGCGGTCGCACGCGGCGATGGCGGAAATCGGCTCGTTGTCCTTGTAGTAGGCGTAGGCAATTTCCAGTTGCGCCTGCTGCGCATAACGGCCGAAGGGATAGCGCGATTCCAGCGTCTCGAACAGCTTGACGGCGCGCTCGTAGTCGCCTCCGTTGAGATTGTCCTTGGCCTCGGCATACAGCTTCTGCGCCGACCAGCCCGCAGTTTCATCCTTGACCTCGGGCAGCAGACCGCAGCCGCCGAGGGTGAGCGCAGCGGTCAGCAGTACGCTGCCGAGCACCCGTTTGAGGCCAGATGCCCGATTGAACGTGTTGAAACCGGAAAAACGTTGCTTAAGCATGGGAAAAGACACAGAAAATTCGTCGACAGATTATAAGGGAAATACGGCAGGCGACATCCGCGAGCTGGTGATCCCCAATGCCCAGGGCGGCCAGCGACTGGATCTGGCGCTGTCGACACTGCTGCCGGAATTTTCGCGCAACCGCATCCAGAACTGGATCCGCGCGCGCAAGATTGCCGTCGACGACGCCTGGGGCACCACCAAGATGAAGGTCAGCGGTGGCGAGGCGGTGCGGGTCGAAATCGAACCCGATCCCGACGCCACGCCCGACGCGCCGGAAGCCATTCCGCTCAACGTGGTGTACGAGGATTCGATGCTGGTGGTGGTCAACAAGCCGGTCGGTCTGGTGGTGCACCCCGGTAGCGGCAACCCGCGCGGCACGCTGCTGAATGCGCTGCTGCACTGGGTGCCGCAGGTGGCCGAGCTGCCGCGCGCCGGCATCGTGCACCGGCTCGACAAGGACACCTCAGGTC
>JBGSZD010000166.1:0-3967 GCA_041750575.1 Thiobacillus sp.
CGCGATTCGCCTGTGCCTAGCCGAGCCGGGGCTGTTCCATACCCAGTTGCGCGCGATTCTGCGCGCCTCGCATCATGGCCGCGTGAACATGCTCATTCCGATGCTGGCGAACTTCATCGAGCTGCGGCAGACGCTGCAGCGCATCGACGAAGCCAAGGATTCCCTGCGCCGCGACGGTTTGAAATTCGACGAGAGCATTCCGGTCGGCGGCATGATCGAAGTGCCGGCCGCCGCGCTGTCAGCCGCTTTCTTCGCCGAGCAACTGGACTTTCTGTCGATTGGCACCAACGACCTGATCCAGTACACGCTGGCAATCGACCGCGCCGACGACAGCGTGGCCCATCTGTACGACCCGCTGCATCCGGCGGTGCTCAACCTGATTCAGCACACCATCCGCGCCGGCGCCAAGGCCGGCAAGCCGGTATCGGTATGCGGAGAAATGGCGGGCGACCCGTTGTTGACGCGGCTGCTGCTAGGGCTGGGTCTGCGGACGTTTTCGATGCACCCGGCGAGCCTGCTGCAGGTGAAACAGCAGGTGCTGAAGTCGCATGTGGAAGAACTGGTGCCTGCCGCGCTGCGGCTACTGAAGAACACCGACCCGGACAAGACGGCGGTGCTGTTGAGTCGCCTGAACGGCTGACGCGCCGGTCGGCGAGCGGAAAAATTTAACCGCGGAGTACGCAAAGGACGCGGGGGGGAACCCAGCCGGAAGCTTCTTCCTCCGCGATCTCCGCGTACTCCGCGGTTAAACCCTTACGCAGCGAGCGCGCCGGCAATGCGCGTGAGTTCGGCCTTTTCGTTGCGCAAGCCGCCGATCTCCTGCTTGATCTGCGTCATGCGGCCGTGCAGCGTGCCCATGTTTTCCATGATGCGTTTCATGCCGTCCAGCCGTGATTCGAGATACTGCTTGTGTTCGCGGATGCGCGTCATCACGGGGTCGAGCGCGATACGCAGCCAGCGCTCCGCTTCCGTGCGCGCCAGCTTGAATGCCTTGCGCGCTTCTTCCGCCAGGCCGGCATAAAAGCGCCGGATCATGAAACGCTTTTCCATCAACAGATTGGCGGGATCCTTGCAGAAGTCCTCGGTCTCGCGCATCAGCACTTCCAGCCGGTTGCGGTAGGCCCCCAGGTCGAGCCGCGGCACCTGCATTCTAGGCAGGTTGTGCTGGCGGTGAAATTTCAGGAAAGCCTGGTCGAGCGCGGCCATCATGCCGTCGGACAATTGGCTGGCCTGCTGGATGCGCGCGCCCATCTCTTCGCTCAAATGGCGGATGCCTTGCGTCAGCCCGCGCGTGGTCCAGCTGTCTTCCATCACCTCACGCGCATCTTTGAGAATCGTGTCGAGCGTGTCTTCCGACAAATGCGACAGCAGTTGTTCGCCCTGTTCCTGAAGCATCTTGCGCGTCAGCCGGAACTGCCCGGCAGTGGCGTCGTAGCTGTCCTTGTCGCTCTGCAGTTTGGCGCGCGTCTGTTCGATCAGATCGCGATTCTTGCCCGACAACTGGGTCAGCTGGATCAGTTCGTCGCTGCTGCGCTTGAGCCGCTCGCCCAGATCCAGGCGACTTTCGTCAAGCAGGGTGTTCACCTCGCGGCTGACGGCGTGATAGAGCATGTCGCGCCGCGCCGGGATCACTTGATGCGCCAGCAGGTATTCCAGCGATTCGATGCCGGAACGCACGCGTAGCGCCGCGTCGCCACGTATCTTGGCCGCCAGCGCCTTTTGCGCCGACACCGTGAACACCCGGCTGCGCGGCAGCTTCAATACGCGCGCGGTTTCATCGGCCTGGCGCTCGATGCTGGCATGAATCTCGGCCTCGCTCTTGAGTTCGTCCCACAGCATGTCTATCTTGTTCAGCACCGCCACGTGGTAATTGGCATGGCGATGCACGTGCTTCTGCCAGATTTCCAGGTCGGAGCGCGTCACCCCGGTATCGGTCGCCAGCAGGTACATCACCGCATGCGCGTTGGGAATCACCGACAGGGTCAATTCGGGTTCGGCGCCCAGCGCGTTGAGTCCAGGCGTATCGAGGATCGTCAGGCCAGCCTGCAGCAGCGGGTGCGGGTAATTGACCATGGCGTAGCGCCACGCCGGCACCTCGACCGTCCCGTCGGCGCGCAGCTGATGGCTTTCGCTTTCGTCTTCGCCATTCCACAAGCCGAGTTCAATGGCTTCCACCGCCGCCATCGGCTTGGTTTCGGTGAGTTTCTTCAGGCTTTCCTGCAACTGGCGCGGGTTGGTGGGGTCAAGCAAAATCCGGCACCACTCGATCGGCATGTGCTTGAGCTTCGCCAGCGATTCGCCGCGCGCGCGCGTTTCGATCGGCAGCAGGCTCAAGCTGGGCGAATCGTCGGCATTGGCGAACAATTCGGTCGGGCACATCGTGGTGCGGCCGGCGTCGGACGGTAGCAGGCGCTGGCCGTGATCGGCGAAAAACAGGGCGTTGATGAGTTCGGTCTTGCCGCGCGAGAACTCGGCGACGAAGGCCACCACCAGCTTGTCCTGGCGCAGGCCGGACGCGGTGTCGGCCAGCCGCAGGGTACGTTCGGCGTCGATGCCATGCTGGCGGTCAAGCCAGTCAGCGTAGTCGGTAATCGCAGTTGCCAGCCGCATGCGGCGTTCGCTGTAGTCGGCGACTTCTTGTTCGAGATGGATGCTCATGTTTTGCTGTTTTTCTCGGGCCTGCTCAAGCCAGTTTCATCCAGGGTGCGTCGATCCCGCGCACCGCCACGGTTTTCTGCCGCGAAGCCTCCCCCCGCACCAGGCGCACCGACGATTTCGGCACCCCCAGCTGCGCGGCCAGCCAGGCCAGCAGATGCGCATTCGCCTTATTATCGACAGGAGGAGCGGCAATCTTTAGCTTCAGGCGTCCGCCGTGTTCGCCCACGGCGGCGGTTTGCTTGGCGCCCGGCTGTACGTGCAGTTCGAGCAGCCAGTCGGCGCCGTCGCGGCGCGCCCAGACAGGGGGCCCGTTCATGGCCATTGCGTGCCTGCGGCGAGGTCGATTCGGGATACAGGGCGCGAGGCAGGACGCGCCGCTGTGCAGGCACAGCAAGCGGTCTGCGACAAAGGGATGTGCCCGAATCGGCCAGCCTCTCCGGGTTGCCGCGAGAAAGCGCGTCTGCGGCGTTGCGCCACTTGGCAAGGGATGACCCTTGCCTGCGCGACGCGCCTTGCATTCATCGCTTTATCGCGGCAACGCAGGCACGCAATGGCCATGAACGGGCCCCAGTCAGAGGGCACCAAGCAGCGCGCGCTCCAATGCCATGATCGGCAGCATCAGGACCAGTTGGCACAGGATGAACAACACCAGCGGCGTGAGATCGACATTCGAAATCATGGGCACGATGCGCCGCAGGGGGCGCAGAAAGGGTTCGGTCAACTCGTACACCACCGGCATCAGCGGCGTGTCGGAGTTGACCCACGACAACACCGCGCGCACCAGGGTAAGGCCGATGATCATGTAGACCACCAGGCTCAACAACCGCACCGCCGCCAGGCCCAGCATCACCGGCCACACCTTGCCGCCCGCCAGCGCAAACGGAAACCCGTCCAGCCAGTAGCCTGCCGTCACCACCACCAGTTCGACCAGCCAGGCCAGCAGCAGGCAGGCCCAGTCGAGGCCGAACAGGCCCGGTACCACGCGACGCAAGGGTTTGACCGCAAAATCGGTGACGGCCACGATGAACTGCGCAAAGGGATTGCGAAACGGCACCCGGAACAACTGCATCATGAAGCGCAGCAGCACCGCGATCACAAACAGGTGGCCCAGCGTCTGGATGAGGAAATGCAACGCGCCTGCCATCATGCCAATCGCCCTAGTTCATCGCCGAGTTCGGCACTGCGGCGACTGGCCGCTTCCACCGCCTGAGCGAAAGCCTGCTTGACCGCCGCGGCTTCCAGCGCGGCGATGCCACGCTCGGTGGTGCCGCCCTTGGAGGTGACGCGCTGGCGCAGTACGGCCGGCTCC
>JBGSZD010000167.1:0-2917 GCA_041750575.1 Thiobacillus sp.
GCACCGGCGAACGCGAAGTCCGCATCGACGTGCCGGAAAACGCGCTCGACGCGTTGCGCGCGGCGAACAAATTGAACATACGTTTGTGGTCGGCGCCGGGCGAGGCTTACGCCGGCCGCCTGCGCGAATTGTCGCCGATGGCCGATGCGGCCAGTCGGACGTATAGCGCGCGCGTCAGTTTTCTTCAGACCGATGCGGCCGTGAAGCTGGGCATGACTGCTACGGTCGAAGTCGACAGCGAGTCGGCGCCCAGCCTGTCGGTGGCGCAGGCCGCGTTGTTCAAGGTCAACGGGAAACCGCAGGTGTGGGTGGTCGACCGCAAAACCGGCAAAGTGGCGGCACGCAGCGTGCAGCTCGGCGACCTGAATGGCGACCGTGCAGCGATTGCGTCGGGCCTGACGGCCGGCGAGTGGGTGGTGACCGCGGGCGTGCACAAGATTGCGCCGGGTCAGCAGGTGCGCCTGCCGTCCGTCCAGCAGCCATGAGTGATCCCTCCCGCATCGAGCCGCCGCCTCATTTCGAACCGCCGCCCCACTTTGAGCCTCGGCGCGGCAACCTGTCGCGCTGGGCGATCGAACATCCGGCCCTGGTGCGCTTTTTTATCGTCCTGATCCTGCTGGTGGGTGCGCGTTCGTATTTCCAGCTGGGGCAGGCCGAAGACCCGCCGTTCACCTTCAAGACGATGTTGATCCAGGCGCAGTGGCCGGGGGCGACGTCGCAGGAAGTGTCGGAACAGCTGACCGAGCGTATCGAGAAAAAACTGCAGGAAATGCCGCAGCTCGATTACGTGCAGGGCTATGCCAAGCCGGGCGAGACGGCGCTGTTCGTGAACCTGAAGGAAACCGTGCGCGGACGCGACGTCGCGGATGCCTGGTACCAGATGCGCAAGAAGATCGGCGACCTGAAATCCGCTTTGCCGGCCGGCGTACAGGGGCCGTTTTTCAACGACGAATTCGGCGACACCTTCGGCTCGATATACGCCTTCACCGGCGACGGCTTCAGCCGCGCCGACCTGCGCCGGATTGCCGAAGATGCGCAGCGCGAGGTGCGGCGTCTGCCCAACGTCGGCAAAGTCGAGCTGTTCGGCGTGGTGCCGGAAAAAATCTACATCGAGGTCCCGACCCAGAAACTCGCCACGCTGGGCCTCACCCCGCAGCAGATCTCGCAGGCGATTCAGGAGCAGAACGGCGTGGTGGCGAACGGCCGCGTGGAAAACGCGGTGCTGTCGATCCCACTTCGCGTGTCGGGGCCGTATTCCGATGTCGAACGCTTGCGCGAAACCATCATTCGGGTGGGCGCGCGCAGTCTGCGTCTGGGCGACATCGCCGAGGTGACGCGGCGCTACGAGGATCCGCCCGCCACCGAAATCCGCTCGCAGGGCCAAGCGGCGGTATTGCTCGGCGTATCGCTGGCCGAGGGCGGCGATGTGGTGAGCATGGGCCGCGTGGTGGCCGCCGCGATGGATGCTCTGCAGAAAACGCTGCCGGTGGGCATGGAAGTCCACCGGATTCACGACCAGCCCAGCATCGTCAGCCGCGCGGTCAAGCTCTTCATGCAGAGCTTCGTCGAAGCCGTCGCCATCGTCCTGGCGGTGACCTTTCTCGCGCTGAAGTGGCGCGCCGGGCTGGTGGTCACGCTCTCCATTCCGGTGGTGCTGGCGATCACCTTCACCGCTATGTGGCTGCTCGACATCGACCTGCACCGCATTTCCACCGGCGCGCTGATCATCGCACTGGGCCTGCTGGTGGACGACGCCATCATCGCGGTGGAAATGATGGCGCACAAACTCGAAGCCGGCTGGGGGCGCTTCGAAGCGGCCACCTACGCCTTCCAGTCGACCGCGTTTCCCATGCTCACCGGCACTCTACTCACCGCCACCGCGTTCCTGCCGATCGCGCTCGCCAAGTCGGTGGTCGGCGAATACACCTTTGCGATTTTCGCGGTGACGACGATTGCGCTGCTGTCGTCCTGGCTGGTGGCGGTGGTGGTCACGCCTTATCTGGGCTTTGTCCTGCTGAAGCCAGGCCATCTTGTGGCCGATGAAAACGCTGCGTATCACACGCCGTTTTACACACGTTTTCGCGCGGCGGTCACCTGGTGCGTCACGCGTCGCCGCACGGTGATCGTACTTACGGTGGCGGCGCTGATTGTCGGCGTGGCGGCAATGCAGCGGGTCGAGAAACAGTTCTTTCCGCAGTCCGACCGCCAGGAAATCCTGGTCGAGATGTGGCTGCCGGAAGGCGCTTCGATCGAAGCGACGCACGCCGAAGCGGTCAGGCTCGAAACCCTGTTGCGGCAGGATGGCGACGTGGCGCACGTGCTCAACTACATCGGCCAGGGTGCGCCGCGTTTCGTGCTGGGGCTGGATCAGCGGCTGGCCAATCGCAACTTCGCGCAACTGGTGGTGATTGCGAAGGATGTACCGGCGCGCGAGCGGGAAATCGCCCGCATTCGCCATGTGTTCGAAACCGACTTCCCCAACGTGCGCGGACGCGCGGTGCGTTTCGAATACGGCCCGCCGGCCGGCTATCCGGTGCAATACCGACTCTCCGGCATCGACATGCCGCAACTGAAAATCGAAGCCGAAAAGCTGCGCCGGATCGTCGCCGCGGATCCGCGCGTGACGGCGGTCAACCTCGACTGGAACGAGCAGTCGCTGGCGGTCAAGGCGCAACTCGACCAGGACAAGATCAAGGCGCTGGGCCTGAGTTCGGATGGGGTGGGGCGGCTGGTAGCCCTGCAGCTGTCGGGCGCCACCGTCACCCAGTTCCGCGAGAACGATCTGCTGATCGACGTGGTGCTGCGCACCCCGCGCAGCGAACACCGCGACGTCGATGCGCTGAAATCGCTGCCGATCGGCAGCTTCAACGGCCAGAGCGTGACGCTGGGGCAGATCGCCAGCTTCAAGCCGGCGTTC
>JBGSZD010000168.1:0-9333 GCA_041750575.1 Thiobacillus sp.
GCAACCGAGGCGGCGATCTGCCTGCTGGTGCGATCGGCCACGGCGGCGTCTCTGGCGGCGACCAGATCGCGCAGCCCGGGGCCTTGCATCACGGTGCCGTCGGCACGCGCGTAGCGGCCCAGCCAGACGTTCTCGATACCCAGTGCGTCGGTGACCGCATCGCGATGGGTGTTGTCGGAGAAGCAGGAATGTTCGTCTTCCTGATCCTGGCTGTTGAGCGCGACTTCCAGACGCTCGCCCGCCAGTTCGCCGCGCGACAGGGAACCGAGGCCGACGAATATCTTGCGCAGCGATTCCTGGCCGCCTTCGACGAAACGGCTGCGGTAGTTGAGCTTGCTGCCCGGTCGCCAGGCTTTGACCAGACTATCCAGGTCGTCGACCAGCAGGTCGGTGACCACCTTCAGGTACTGGCGGCGGCGATCCGCATTGGGTGCCTTGCCGTCGACGAAATCGGTGTAGCCGCGATTGCCGGGGCCGGTTTCGCTCTGGTCCTGGCCCCACAGCAGAAACTCGATGGCGTGGTAGCCGGTGGCGATGTTCTCCTCGCCGCCGCGTTCGTTCTGGGCAGACAAGGTATCTTTGGTAATGGCGAAACCGCGGTCGTTGATCAGGCCAACATTCGCCATGCCCTGCACGCCGTCGACGAAGGATTCGTCCATCGGCCAGGCATTGATGCGCCCCTCGGGGCCATCGTCGTCGTCGATCGGGCCGCCGTAGAAGCGGTACGCCTCGGTCTGGCCGTAGAACTCGCGCGCCGCGCGCCAGACCTTTTGCGCCGCCTGCTGGGTTTCCGCCGACGGCTGGACGAGGAAGGCGTCGATGGCCTTTTGCATCGCCTGCGTCGCCTGCAGCGTGTCGGCATAGTTGGCGTACACGATCTCGGCGTAATGATTTAGCACCGGCGCGATGCTCGCCTCGGCTGCGGTGGCAAGCGGTGCGTTGAGCGTGGCGGCCACGGCCATCGCAAGTATCAGTTTTTTCATGCTGCGTTTCCTTTCGTATTGGGTCGGTTCACGATCAGAACGAGGCCTTGGCGCGCAGGCTCCACACCGTGACGTCGTCGGCGGACGAATCGCCAGCCGGGTTGCCAATCCACTGCACGCTGGGTGACAGGTGCACGTGGTCGTTGAGTTGCCAGACGTAGTAGAGCTCGGTGGGTTTCTCGGTGCTGGAAACACCCATGAGCGACTTGTATTCGTCGCTCGGCTTCAGCCAGCCGGCAGCCAGGCCGATGCGGTCGCTGGCGCGGCCCCACAGGCCGCCGTCGAGCTGAGCGCCAAGGGTGTAGGCGCGATCGAAATTCACCTCGCCATCGGTGGACAAACCGATGCGGGTGAACAGCGTGAGGTGGTTGGCGACCTGCTGGTCGATGGAGAGACCCCAGCCGGTGTGGCGGTCTTCCGTCGTCTCGTCCAGCATCAGCGCATTGCTGTTGCTCCAGCCGTAGAGACGGTAGGCGCCGGCGAGACCGCCGAAGGTTTTGCCGGCGTATTCGAGCTGGCCGATGACGAGGCCGCCGCCGAAACTGTCGGAGAAATTGGCACCGCTGTCGCCCGAACCGAAGACGCCCAGCGAGGCGGAAATATTGTTGCTGCCGTTGATGTCGTTGGTGTAGGCCAGGCGCAGGCCGGGGCTGCCGCCATCGTCGCCGACGCCGATATCACCGCCCGCATCCAGCAGGGGATTGTGGACGAAGGCCAGGTTGAGGAATTGCTCCGACTCGTCGTCGGCGATGTTGTTGCCGTCGAAGAAACCGAAGGGATCGATCTTGCCGACGGTCATCTCGACGCGCCCGAGGTTGCCGCCGGTGCCGCCGACCGGCACGTCCAGTTGATACCAGGCCTGCATCAGATCCATCCGCGATTCGTCGCCGAAGGCCATCGAGTTCGACGGCGCGAACGCGCCAGTATCCACACCGCCGCCATCGCCGGCACGCAGATGCGCAAACAGCTTGCCCTCGGCGTCGCCGATCGAGCCCATGGGAAGCTCGACCTCAACGTCGGCCCGCCCGGTGAGTTCGCTGGAATCGCCGTTGCCATCCTTCGATTGCGCAACGAAGGCCAGGGAAGCCGAAGCCGAAATGCCGTCGACGGCCTCTTCCAGCTTGGAAGGCTTGCGCAGCGCCAGCACTTCGTTTTCCACATCCTCGACGCGTGCCGAGAGTTCTTTCGTGCCGTCGCCCTTGCTTGCTCCGAGGGCGGCTTCCAGGCGTTTGTTGGCGGCCTCCAGTTGCTCGACGCGTTCGGCCAGACGGCGCATTTCCTGCAGCACGGCGTCGTTATCGGCAGTCGCCAGGGCGGGCATCGTCGCCAATCCGGCCAGCGCCAGCGTCAAAACCTTTTTCTTGAACATGCTTTTCCCCTTGTGAACAGTCTGAAAATATTTTTCCCGGCTGGCTACTGGGGCGATGCCCGATGGCTGACGGCTGCGACGAATTCGTCGTCTTTGCGCCATACTAATTGATAACCATTCCTGTTATCAACAGTTTTTGATAGCTATTCTCATTGTTTGTCGTGCGACATCCATCCGATACTAGGTCAGGCGCCGCTGCCATGTTCGCTGCAACTGGTTGGCCGCAGTCACCCTTCGGCTCCGGTGACCAAGGTGGACTTCTGTCGCCCGAGAAATGAGCCGACCCGGCCATTTCAGGAATCCCCCTCGCCCCGGTAAAATTCAAAGATGATTGTCTATCTCCACGGCTTCAACTCTTCTCCGGCGTCCGGCAAGGCCAAGCTGCTGGGCGACTTCTTGGCGAGCCTCGGCCGGCTGGCTGACTACTACTGCCCCGCCCTCCCCAACAGCCCGCGCGAGGCCATCGCCAAAGTCGAATCCACGCTAACGCGCAATCGCGCCAACGCAATCACACTGGTCGGCAGCTCGCTCGGTGGGTTTTATGCGACGCATCTGGCGGAAAAGCACGGCTGGAAAGCGGTGCTGGTGAATCCGGCGGTGCATGCACACAAACTACTGCGCGACACCCTCGGCACCCAGACCAACTGGCACACCGGCGAGAAGTGGGTACTCACCGAATCGCATCTGGCAGAACTCGCCGCGATGAACGAAACCGCCATCACCCTACCCGAACGCTACCTGCTGCTGGCGCAAACCGGCGACGAGGTGCTCGATTACCGCGACGCGGTGGCCTACTATGCGGGCGCCCGGCAGATCGTCGAAGACGGCGGCGACCACGGCTTTGCCGGGTTCGAGCGCCACTTCCAAACCATTCTGGATTTCTGATTTTTCATGCACCTGATTTTTGAAGAGGACGGCCATTTCAAGGCCGGTTTCATCCTGTCCGAAACCGACGCCACGGCGCAGGTGGAAACCGCGTCGGGCAAGCGCAGCAAGATCAAAGCCACCAACATCCTGTTGCGCTTCGCGGCACCCACACCCGGCGAGGTGATGACCGAAGCCGAGACGCTGACGACCGACCTTGATGCCGACTTTTTGTGGGAAGCGGCAGGCACCGACGAATTCGGCTTCGAGCAGCTGGCGCAGGAATACTATGGCCACGCCCCACGGCCGGCGGAGTCGGTGGCACTGTTGCTGAAGCTGCACAATGCGCCGATCTATTTCCACAAAAAAGGCAAGGGCCGCTACCGCCCGGCACCCGCCGAAACGCTGGCGGCAGCCAAATCCGGTCTGGAGAAAAAGCGGCTGGCTGCAGAGCGACAGGCGCATCTGGCCGGCGAACTCGCCGCCTTTCACCTGCCGCCGGAGTACGCGTCGCTGATTCCGCGCATTCTCATCGCGCCGGACAAGAATACGCTGGAATACAAGGCGCTCGAAGATGCGGCGACGGCGAGCGGCATGTCCCAATTAAGGCTGATCGAACGCTGCGGTGCGATTCCGTCGACGCTCGACTTCCACCTGGCCACCTTCCTGCTGGAATATTTTCCGCGCGGCACCGGATTCGCATCTGTCACCGAACCGATCGACCCACCTGAACTACCCAAGAGCACAGTGCGCGCGTTCTCGATGGACGACGAGGCGACGACCGAGATCGACGACGCGCTGTCGGTGCGATGGCTGGACGACGGCCGCATCCGCGTCGGCATCCACATCGCGGCGCCGGCGCTTGGCATCGCGCCCGGCTCGGAACTCGACAAGGTGGCGCGCGAGCGGCTGTCGACGGTGTACTACCCCGGCGACAAGATCACCATGCTGCCGGAGGCGCTGATCCACCACTACACCCTGGGCGAAACGCACGATTGCCCAGCGCTGTCTTTGTATGTGGACGTGGCGTCCGATCTGCGCGTACTGGCCACCGAGACCCGGCTGGAAATGGTGCACATCGCCGACAACCTGCGCCACGAAACGCTGGAAGTGCTATTCAACGACGCGACCCTGCGCAACCCGACTACGCCCGACTATTCCTATCGCCGCGAACTGGAATGGCTGCACGATTTCGCCGCCGTGCTGGAAGCCGGACGCGGCAAGGCCGACGCGGTCGACCGCGTCGACTACAACTTCAAGCTCGACGGCGAGCGCATCAGCATCGTGCCGCGCAAGCGCGGCAGTCCCATTGATAAAGTTGTGTCGGAGCTGATGATCTTCGCCAACGCGCACTGGGGCGGCTGGCTGGCGGAAAAGCGCGTACCGGGCATCTACCGCGCGCAGGCAGGCGGCAAGACGCGTATGACGACCAGCCCCGATCCGCACGTCGGCCTTGGCGTCGACCAGTATGCGTGGTCGTCGTCGCCCTTGCGGCGCTATGTCGATCTGGTCAACCAGCGCCAGCTCATCAGCCTCGTGCAGGGCGTCGATCCGGTCTATCCACCGCGCAGCGAGCAGCTGTTTTCGACCGTGCGCGATTTCGAGCTGACTTACGACGCCTACAACGAATTCCAGCGCAAACTGGAGCGCTACTGGATGCTGCGCTGGCTGATCCAGGAAAACATCAGCGAAGTGAACGCCAGCGTCATCCGCGAAGATCTTGTGCGCTTCGATACCCTGCCGATGGTGACGCGTGCACCGTCGGTAATGGGCGTCGCGCCGGGCGCCAAAATTCGGCTGGCGATTTCGGCCATCGATCTATTGGACATCAGCTTTCACGCCGAGTATCTGGAAACCGTGACGCCGCCGCCTGACAGCATCGCGGTCGTTCCGTAGAATCGGACTTCTCCGCATTGTCCGAGCGCATGGTGTCCACAGCCCCTCCTTCTCTTGCCGCACCATCCCCGCAAGGCACGCGCATGGCGCTGGCCCTGCTGGCGTCGGCGGCGGTGCACGGCATGGTGTTGTCGACCCATTTTGTGCAGGTTAATCCGCGCCTGTTCGAGGATCCCAACCTGCCGATGGAAGTGGTGCTGGTCAACGCCAAAAGCGCAGAGTCGCCGCTCGAACCCGACGCGCTGGCGCAGGTGAATCTGGCGGGTGGCGGCAACACCGACGAAGACCGGCGGCTGAAAAGCCCGCTGCCCGCCAGCCCCAAATCCCAAACCGGGAGCGAGGAAGCCGCGCTGCAGTCGCGGGTGAGCGATCTGGAACAACAGGCCCGTGCGTTGCTAAGCCAGCTGAAGCCGAACGCGGCCATGCAAAACCAACCGCAGACCGCCCCGCCGACCCCGGAGCAGCCCGCCATCGACACCAGCCAGTTGAACCAGCAGGCGCGCGAAATGGCGCAGCTGCAGGCGCGCATCTCGCAGCAGTGGGACGAATACCAGAAGCGCCCCAAGCGCGCATTCGTCGGCGCCAACGTCAAGGAATATTCGTTCGCGCGCTACGTGGAAGACTGGGTCACCAAGGTCGAACGCGTCGGCAACGTCAATTACCCCGATGCCGCACGCCGCCAAGGCATCTACGGCAGTCTCAAGCTCACCGTGTCGATCTACGCCAACGGCCGCATCGAAGCCGTCGAGATCGATCGCTCGTCCGGCTCGAAAGTCCTCGACGCCGCCGCGGTCCGCATTGTCGAACTCGCCGCGCCCTATGCCGCTTTCCCCGAGGATATGCGGCAGAAGGCCGACATCCTCTCCATCACCCGCACCTGGACTTTCACCCGCTCCGACCAGCTCGTTGGCACCGACTGACAAAGTGTCGGAAAACTTTACGCGGACGAGCCTTTACAAGGCTTTACGATTTGCCGCGGTGGCGTTTCCCCTGATTATTCAATAAGCCAAGCCTTATTTAGTACTGCCGGCATAGATTTTGCAGAGATTCGCCACGCCTGTACACCAGCAAGCGCTCGCTTACCGGGAAATACACAGCCGCCTTCAATCAAACAACAAGGGAAACATCACCATGAACACACTCAGCAAACTGACCGCCACTTTCAGCCTCGCTCTTCTGAGCACCTACGCTCAAGCAGGCGGTTCCCATCATGGAACACCGAAGCCCACGGTCACGACCTATTCTTTCACCTCTGGCACGGTCGGCCCCGAGGAGTTTGGCAATAGCCTGGTTCAAGTGCTCGACGGCGTGACCCTGACCACAACCGCCTGGTCCACCACTGGTAGCGGCAACACCTTCCGGACCGCCGAACTCGAGATCTATTCCGGCTATGGCATGGGCGTGTGCAACCGCAACGAGGGCGTCAACTGCTCGGACACGAACAGCGCCCACGCGCTCGACAATAACGGCGCCGACGACCTGATTCTGTTCAGCTTCTCCGGTCCGGTGCAACTCGACTCCCTGAGCCTGATGCAATTCGGCGGCGACTCCGATCTCAGCGTGTGGGCCGGCACGGGGTCGATCAACCCGAACGGCCTGACACCCGCCGCTTTGGGAACCGCCACCCTCATCGGCGGCAACTACTCGAACGGAACCCGCAGTATCGATCTGGGCAGCGTGCTGGGCGGCAACTACACCTGGCTGGCCGTGGCTGCGCGCATCGGCTCCGACAATGACTACGCCAAACTGCGTTCGCTGACCGTCGACCCGGTCACCGCGCCGATTCCGGAAGCTGAAACCTAGGCCATGATGCTGGCCGGCCTCGGTCTGGTGGGGTTTGCGGTGCGCCGTCGCACCTGAGCCCGACTGGCATCAAACTGAAACCCGCCCGATGTGGCGGGTTTTTTTATGCCTTGGAGTTTGGGGGCTGTCCTGGCGCAGGCGATTCGTTATCTTTATCACGTGATAAAATATTCGATTGCTCTAATATTCATTTTTGTTTATCGCGCTTCGGGAGACCCTCATGCACACCGGCACCACCCTCACCCAATTCATTATTGAAGAACAGCGCCGCACCGCCGGCGCCACCGGCGATTTCACTTCGCTACTGAACGACGTCGTCACCGCCTGCAAGGCGATTTCCAACGTCGTCAACAAAGGCGCGCTGCTGGGCGTGATGGGCTCGCTCGATTCCGAGAACGTACAGGGCGAAACGCAGAAGAAGCTCGACGTCATCACCAACGAGATCATGATCCGCTCCAACGAGTGGGCGGGCCATCTGGCCGGCATGGCGTCGGAAGAAATGGATGAGGTCTACCCCATCCCCAACCAATACCCGCTCGGCAAATATTTATTGGTATTCGATCCGCTCGACGGCTCGTCGAACGTGGACGTGAACATCTCGGTCGGCACCATCTTCTCGATCCTGAAAGCCCCGGTCGCCGGCCGCGCCGCCAAGGCGGAAGACTTCCTGCAGTCTGGCGTCAAGCAAGTGTGCGCCGGCTACGCGATCTACGGTTCATCGACCATGCTGGTGCTGACCTTTGGCCACGGCACCAACGGTTTCACGCTCGACCGCGACGTCGGCGAGTTCGTGCTGACCAACCCCAACATGCAAATCCCGACCGAGACCAAAGAGTTCGCCATCAACGCGTCGAACATGCGTTTCTGGGAAAAGCCTGTCCAGCGTTATGTCGACGAATGTCTCGCCGGCAAAACCGGTCCGCGCGGCAAGGACTTCAACATGCGCTGGGTGGCGTCGATGGTGGCCGAAGTACACCGCATCCTCACCCGTGGCGGCATCTTCATGTATCCCAAGGACACCAAGGATCCCGCCAAGGCGGGTAAGCTGCGCCTGATGTACGAAGCCAACCCCATGGCCTTCATCGTCGAGCAGGCGGGCGGCGCCGCGACCACCGGCTACCAACGCATCCTCGACCTCGATCCCGAAGGCCTGCACCAACGCGTGCCGGTGATCCTGGGTTCCAAGACCGAGGTGGATACCGTGACGGGGTATCACCACGAAAAGGCTGCGTAAGCCAGCTGGATCAGGGCAGAAAAAAGCCGGGATTTCCCGGCTTTTTTAATTCCAGCCAACAGCAAGAATCGGGTGGCCGCTGCACGGTGCACGCAGTAGAGTTCCTACATGACCACCCCGCTTGCCGATTCCAGCCGCGATTACACGCGCATCGCCGAGGCAATTGCATATCTGCACGCGCACCGCCGCGAACAGCCCGATCTCGCCGCGCTGGCGCGGCACCTGAATCTCAGTGAGGCACATCTCCAACGTCTGTTCACGCGCTGGGCCGGGATCAGTCCAAAGCGATTTCTGCAAAGCCTGACGCTGGAGTATGCGCACGCCCAACTTGCCGCAACGCGCGATGTGTTGAGCCTGAGTCTGGAGGCCGGGCTGTCCGGGCCGGGGCGCTTGCACGATTTGTTCGTCACGCTCGACGCGGTGTCGCCGGGCGAGGCGAAATCCGGCGGTCTGGGGCTGGCGATACGCTATGGCGTGCATCCGACGCCGTTCGGCGAGGCGCTCATCGCCGCCTGTGCGCGCGGGATTTGCAAGCTGCATTTTCTGGCCGAAGGCGACGATCCCGAATCGCTGCTGCGTGCCGACTGGCCGTTCGCGACCTTGACTGCGAATGCGGCTGCCACGGCCCCGCTGATCGCAACGATCTTCCACGCCGCCCGTCCGACTGCGCCGCTCGCACTGTGGGTCAAGGGCAGCAATTTCCAGTTTCAGGTGTGGCGTGCGCTGCTGGCAATTCCGCCAGGCGGGCTGACAACGTATCGCACCCTGGCCGAGGTCATCGGCCACCCGCGCGCGGCGCGCGCGGTGGGCAACGCGGTCGCCGCCAATCCGCTGGCGTATCTCATCCCCTGCCATCGCGTGATCCGTGAATCCGGCGCACTGGGCGGCTATCGCTGGGGCTTCATTCGGAAAACAGCGATTCAGGGCTGGGAATCGGGCAGCGACGGATGATGCGACGGTAAATGTACGTTCGCGTTGTGACCCCGATGCGGAGGATGTGCATCGATTTCTTCCGCCTTTGCCTGCAAGCGCCTGTCGCTCACCCAGTGATAGAACAACGGAATGAAGAACACGGCGAGGAAGGTGGCGGCAAGCATGCCGCCGACCACGCCGGTGCCGACCGCATGCCGCGCACCCGCGCCGGCACCCGTTGAAATCGCCAGCGGCGCGACGCCGAGGATGAA
>JBGSZD010000169.1:0-6426 GCA_041750575.1 Thiobacillus sp.
TCGACGGCATCACGCTCTCCGCCGGCCTGCATCTCGGCTCGTTCGCGCTGATCGAGGACCATCCGCGCTTTCGCGACGCCAAGCTCGGCATCATCGTTTCATCGCCGCGCGCGCTGGCGATGTTCCTGCGCAAAAACGCCCGGCTCAACCGCCTGCCGGACTTCGTCGTGGTGGAAGGACCGCTCGCCGGCGGCCACCTCGGCTTCGGCCTCGACTGGGCGCAGTACGACCTCGCCACCATCATGGCCGAGGTGCTGGCGTTTCTGAGAACCGAACATCTCGACATCCCGGTGATCGCCGCCGGCGGCATTTTCACCGGCAGCGATGCAACCGCCTTCCTCGAGCAGGGTGCGGCTGCGGTGCAGGTGGCAACCCGCTTCACCGTCACCCAGGAGTGCGGCCTGCCGGACAAGGTCAAACAGGAATATTTCAAGGCCAGCGAGGACGACATCGAGGTCAACACGATCTCGCCGACCGGCTACCCGATGCGCATGCTCAAAGGCAGCCCCGGCATCGGCGACGGCATCCGCCCCAACTGCGAAGCCTACGGTTATTTGCTCGATGCCAACGGCAACTGCGCCTACATAGACGCCTACAACCGTGAAGTCGCTTTGCACCCGGGCGTGAAGAAGCTTTCAGTCAAGGACAAGACCTGTTTGTGCACCCACATGCGCAACTTCGATATCTGGACCTGCGGCCAGACTACCTGGCGCCTGAAGGACACCAGCCGGCGCCTGCCGGATGGCAGCTATCAGGTGCTCAGCGCCGAGCAGGTGTTCCACGATTACCAGTTCAGCGTCGACCAGAAAATCGCCCTGCCGCCCTGAGCGACCTTTACGGCCACCCGCTTGTCATTGATCCGGCCGATCTCGAATGACGACTTCGAAATTGCCGTCGTCCAGCGCACGCGTCAGGTGCTGGTAATGCTGCTGATCCAGTAGCTCGTAGAGGGGATAGGGCTGGCGGTGGATGAGCAGGCGCACGGCCTGTCCGGGGCGTTTGAGACCCAGCACCTGCAGCACCTTTTCCATCGGCTCGGGCGGCGGCAGATCGCGCGCATCGATCACGATATCGTCGTTTCCGGCTGCTGCGTTCATGTCTTTTCCAGGCGGTCCAGCAACGCGCTCTTTTGCGCAGCCAGCGCCTGGTCGCACATGGGATAGAGAATGTTTTCTTCCTTCATGTTGTGCTGGCGCATCAGCCACAGCAGGGTTTCGGCCAGACCGAGAAAGCGGTCCCGTTCGCGCGCCGCGAGCGCCGCACTCATGTTGTCCAGCAGATCGTTCATCTGCACATGTTCGCTGCGCATTACCTGAGTGGGGCCGCCGGCCTGCCCGGTGGCCGCCTCGAACGCCGGGAACAGCACGGTTTCCTCCATCGCGAAGTGATGCGCCATGGCCTGCCTGAACGCCGGATAAACGGTATCCGCGCGATCCCAGTCCTGGCTCGACACGGCGTCCTCGGCATCGGCGAAGCGGTTATCGCACTGCGCGTGGTCGCGGGTGAGAAAAGCGGCGAAGGTTTGCATGACGGCGGCATCGGAAAAACGATGCGCCCACTCTAGGCCCTGGTTTCTTAGCCGCCTTGACCCAGGTCAAAACGGCCCGTTCAAAACAGGCAGGACGGGTTCTCCAGCACGCCTCTCAGGCGCGCCTCGTCGTGCACGGTCAGCCATTCCTCGTGCACGTCCAGAATGCCGGCCTCCTTCAGTCGCGCCAGCAGCCGCGAGAAGGTTTCCGGCTTGATGCCGATGCGCGAGGCGATGACATTCTTGGGCGCACGCAAGTGGATGCGCGGGGCATCGGGGGCATCGCGCAGCAGATCCAGCAGGTAATAGACCAGCCGTTGTCCCGCGCTGCCGCTGGCCAGGTGATCGATTTCGTTGACCAGGCCGTGGATGCGCATCGCCATGCCGCCCAGCATGCGGAACGCCAGCCCCGGACTGTCGTGCAGCGCGCGGTTGAGGTCGTCGAAGGCGAAGCTCACCAGACGCGCGTGATCGATGGCGGCGGCATTCACCGGATAGCGTCCGCCCATGAACGATACAGCTTCGGCGAAGAGGCCGCCGGCGCGGATGAGATCGATCACCTTTTCCTCGCCCGCCGGTGAAATGCGATACAGGCGAACCTGCCCCGACACCGCCAGGTAGAAATGGCTGGCGTTTTCACCCTGCCGGAAGATGGTTTCGCCGGGCGCAACCTGGCGCGACTCGGCATGCCTCAGCACCGTGGCGAGTTCGTCCGGCGTGAGTTGGGAGAACAGGTAATTCTGGCGAATTTGATGAAGGACGAGTTCGTCCAGCGGGCGGTTTTCCATGGAGGGGCAAGAGGCGGTGGGTGAGGCTATCCGGATATTGTCATCCGGTTTGATCTGGGTCAAGGCAGCAGGCGGGCAACCGTTTCCTAATGCGAACAAAACCCTGATCGCATCACAGCCTTACCCACCCCAGAGAGGTCTGAACATGAAATTAGTTACTTATGCCGTATCCGCTTTGAGCGTCCTGCCCCTGGCCCTGTCATTGGCTTGGGCAGCCGATCCTGTCGCTGAACGCAAGGCTTCGCCGGAGGAGAAATACCTCGCAGGCGCAGCCGCCGGCGCCGGCAAGCTGGAGATGTACCAGTCGTCCGACCCCAACGCCCCGGCCATGGTCAAGTCCGAATTCGACCAGGGCCGGCAGATCTATTTCGATCGCTGCGCCGGCTGCCACGGTGTGCTGCGCAAGGGCGCCACCGGCAAGGCATTGCTACCCGACGGCATGCAGAAGCTGGGCACCGAAAGCCTCAAGGTGTTCATCAACTACGGTACCGCTGGCGGGATGCCGGGCTTCGGTACCTCCAACGAGATGACCGAGAAAGAAATCGATGTCATGGCCCGCTATATTCAGCATCCCGCGCCAACGCCGCCGGAGTGGGGCCTGAAAGAGATGAAGGCTTCGTGGAAATTGCTGATCCCCGAAAGCGAGCGTCCCAAGAAGAAGATGAACAAGCTGAATCTGGACAACGTGTTCTCCGTCACCTTGCGTGACTCCGGTGAACTGGCGCTGATCGATGGCGATTCCAAGAAAATCATCACCGTCCTCAAGACCGGCTTCGCGGTGCACATCTCGCGCTTCTCGAAATCGGGTCGCTACCTCTACACCACCGGACGCGACGGTCTGATCAACCTGATCGACCTGTGGATGGAAACGCCGCAAACCGTCGCCATCATTCGCACCGGCTCGGACGCGCGTTCCATCGACACCTCCAAGTTCAAGGGCTTCGAAGACAAGATCGCCATCGCTGGTTCCTACTGGCCGCCGGCCTACGTGCTGATGGACGGCTTCACGCTGGAGCCGAAGAAAGTGGTGTCCACGCGCGGCTACACCTATGACGAAGGCGAATATCACCCTGAGCCACGCGTCGCCTCCATCGTGGCTTCACACATCAAGCCGGAGTTCGTGGTCAGCGTCAAAGAAACCGGCAAGGTGCTGCTGGTCGACTACTCCGACATGAAGAACCTGAAGACGACCGAGATCGAGGCCGAGCGCTTCCTGCACGACGGCGGCTGGGATTCGACCAAGCGCTATTTCCTGGTGGCCGCCAACATGCGCAACACCGTGTCGGTGGTGGACACCAAGGACGGCAAGCTGGCCGCGAACGTGAAGGTCGGCGTCAAACCCCACCCGGGTCGCGGCGCCAACTGGAATGACGTGAAGTACGGTCCGGTCTGGGCCACGGGCCACTTGGGCGACGAGACCATCGCAGTGATCGGTACCGATCCGGTCAAGCACAAGCAGAACGCCTGGAAGGTGGTGCGCAGCCTGAAGAACCACGGCAACGGTTCGCTCTTCGTCAAGACGCATCCGAAGTCGAACAATCTGTGGACGGATGCGGCGCTCTCGCCGGATACCGAACTCCAGCAATCGATTTCGGTGTTCAATCTGAAGAACCTGGACAAGCCGGCGCAGGTCATCAACATCGCCAAGCTGGCCGGCATTGAAAAGGGACGCGTCACCCATCCCGAATACAACAAGGCCGGCGACGAGGTGTGGTTCTCCGTGTGGGGGCCGAAAACCGGCGAGTCCGCCCTGGTGGTGATGAACGACAAGACGCGCGAACTGAAGGCGGTCATCAAGGACCCGCGTCTGGTCACCCCGACCGGCAAGTTCAACGTTTACAACACCATCAACGACGTCTATTGACGCAATTACCGCCCGGCTGCGGCCGGGCGGTTTTGCGGGCTGTCCTTTTTCAGGGCGGCGCGCAAAACCGAAAGGAAGCCCCTATGCAATCCAGGCCCGTGCTGTCTACAACGGAATCCTCCCCGCGCCCCATCGAGACTTTCCTGCTGCGAGCGGGCGCCGCCGCCACGCTCGCGGTCGCCCTGTTGGCACTGAGTACGATGACCAATCCGGTACTGGCGGATACCCCCACCCTCGAACGCCAGCACGAACTCACCCGCTTCGTGCGGCAGGAATGCGGCTTCTGCCATGGCCTCAAGCTCACCGGCGGCCTGGGCGCGACGCTCACCGCCGAAGCCATGCGCGAGAAGCCGGCCGACACGCTTGAGGCAGTCATTCAGCACGGCATCCCCGGCACCGCCATGCCGCCGTGGGCGCCCTATCTCAGCCAGGCCGACACGCACTGGATCGTCGATCAACTGCAGAAGGGATTTCCCCAGTGAAGTCCTACCAAAACTTGATCGGTGCCTTGCTGCTGGGCGGGTTGGCATTTGCCTCGCAGGGCGACGAGCTACGCGGCACCGGCGATCTGGGCATCGCGGTCGAACGCGCCACCGGCAGCCTGCAGCGACTCGACACCACGCACAAAAAACTGCTCGGCCGCACCGAAGGTCTGGGCGATCTGTCGCATGCTTCCGCCGTGTTCTCGCGCGACGAGCGCTACGCTTACGTCTTCGGCCGCGACGGCGGACTCACCAAGGTGGACATGCTCACCGGGCAGATCGCCAAACGGGTGATCCAGTCCGGCAATTCCATCGGCGGCGCGATCTCGCAGGACGGCCGTTACATCGCCGCCGCCAACTACACGCCGGGCGGCGTGAAAATCTTCGACAGCGACACGCTCGATCTCGTCGCCGACATTCCGACCGAGTCCAAGGTGATCGGCCTGGAAGACGTGTCCGGCAACCGCTTCGCCTTCAGCCTGTGGGACAAGGGCGAGATCTGGGTCGCCGATCTCGCCGACGATCCCAAAAAGCCGAAGCTGACCAAGTTCGCCCGCATCGGCAACCAGCCCTACGACGCGCTGGTGTCGCCCGACGGACGCTGGTACATCGCCGGGCTGTATGGCGAAAACGGCATCGCCGTGCTCGACCTGTGGAACCTCGATGCTGGCGTGAAACACGCACTGCCGGATTACGGCCGCGGCGAGGAAAAACTCCCGGTCTACAAGATGCCGCACCTGGAAACGTGGGCCATGGTCGGCAACCTCGCCTTCATCCCCGGCGTCGGCCGCCACGAAGTGGTCATCGTCGATACCGCCACCTGGACGCAGGCCGGCGTCATTCCGGTCGCCGGCCAGCCGGTGTTCGTCATGGCACAGCCGGACGGCCGCCGCCTGTGGGTCAACTTCGCCTTCCCGCATTACGACACGGTGCAGATCGTCGACGTGCCATCGCAAAAAATCGTGCACACCCTGCAACCCGGCAAGGCGGTGCTGCACATGGAATTCACCCCGCGCGGCGAGAACGTCTGGCTGTCGGTGCGCGACGCCAACCGGCTGGAAATCTACGACACCGCCAGCTTCAAGAAACTGGCCGAACTCCCCGCCGAGCAGCCAAGTGGCATTTTCTTCACCGCACGCGCGCACAGGACAGGGCTATGAGTCCCCTGACCGATCTTGAATTCAGCCTGCTCAACGACTGGCAGCGCGACTTTCCGCTGGTGGCCCGGCCCTACGCCGCGCTCGCCGCCAAACTGGGCTGCGACGAACCCGCCGTGCTGGAATGTCTGGCCGATCTCAAGCGCAGCGGTCATATCTCGCGCATCGGCGCGGTGTTCCGGCCGCACGTGCTGGGCTTCAGCACGCTCGCTGCGGTGGCCTGTCCGGAAGATCGACTGGAAGCGGTCGCGCGCATCATCGACGCGCATCCGGAGGTAAACCACAACTACGAGCGCGAACATCGGTTCAACCTCTGGTTCGTCGTCACCGCCCCCAGCCGCGAAGCCGTGGGCACGGTGCTGGCGGACATCCATCGCGCCACCGGCCTCAAGCCGCTCGACCTGCCGATGCAGGAGGATTACCACATCGACCTCGGATTTCGTCTCACGCGCGAGGGCGCACCCTCCGTCGCGAATCCATCCAGGCCGCGTCCGCATCTGAACGCCTCCGGGCCGCGACTCGATGCGGCGGTATTGCGCACGCATCTGCAATCCGCCGACTACTGCCTGGCCGCCGCGCTGGAAGACGGCCTGGAGCTGACGCCGAC
>JBGSZD010000170.1:0-15619 GCA_041750575.1 Thiobacillus sp.
CCTGCGCCAGTCCGGTCCGCGCACGCCGGACGAGATCGGGCAGGTGGGCATCGGCCTGCGTCAGATGCGCGCCGCCGTATTGCAGGCGCGGATGCTTGCGCACCGTCGCGCCGTTGCGCTCGACGAATTCCTTGGCGTACAACTGCATCGCCAGCGGCGCGGAATAGGTTTTTTCCTGCCGCGTGCGCAGCGTGCCCACCAGCGCATCGAATGCAGACAACACTTCAACCGAGTACTGTGGCTTGTCGGCCGGACTGTCGGGCAGTCTTTCTCGGTAATGCAGCGAATCGAGCAGTCCGATGACAACAAACACGCCCAGCACCAGCGCGGAACCCATCGCCATCGGACGCTTCGCCACTGCCACCCAGGGCGCACGCAGATGCTCGTGGCGGCGGATGAACCACACCAGCGCCAGCACGCCCGCCAGCAGCGCGAAGATCAATGCATCGGTCCACAGGATGACAGGTTGGATATTCATTGCAGCCGCACCCGCGGATCGACCCATGAATAGGAAATGTCAGTGAGGATCAGGCCGATGATGTAAAGGAAAGAGCCCAGGAACACCATCGCCCTCACCACGGCAAAATCCTGCGCCTGGATCGCATCGATGGTGTAGCTGCCGAGGCCGGGAATACCGAAGAAGGATTCGGTGATGAGGCTTCCCATGAACAGGAGTGGCAACACCACCACCGCTCCGGTGAGGATCGGGATCATGCCGTTCTTCAGGACATGGCGGAACAGCACGCGCACCTCGCTCAATCCCTTGGCGCGCGCGGTCCGCACATAGTCCTTGCCGATTTCCTCGAGAAAGATCGTGCGATACCAGCGCGAACCGCTGCCGATGCCCGCCACCACGCTGACCAATACCGGCAGCAGGATGAACCGGAGGCCGTCGATGCCGCCGGCGAAGCCCGAGATTGGCAGCAGGTTCCACAGCTTGGCGATGAAGTACTGGCCGGCAATGATGTAGAACAGTCCTGAAATGGACATCAGTACCACGCACAACACCACGCCCCACAAGTCGAGATAGGTGGTGCGGAAAAACACCATCAGCAACGCGAAGGTGATATTGACCAGCAACCCGATGACGAACACCGGCAACGCAATCGCCAGGCTCGGCCCCATGCGGGTGCGGATTTCATTGCCGATGTCGCGGCCGTCATCGCCCTTGCCGAACTCAAACGCAAACATCGCCACCGAATGCTGGAAGAAAATCGTGTCGGTGAACTGCGCACCACCCTTCTCCTCGGCGTTCAGCAACAAGGGTTTGTCGTAGCCATGTTCGACCTTCCAGCGCCCAATCGCCTCCGGCGTCACATGCTTGACACCGAGTTGCAGCCGCGCCATGTCGTCCGGCGTGTTAACGACAAAGAACAGCGCGAAGGTCAGCAGGTTCACCCCGATCAGGATCGGGATCGCATACAGCAGGCGGCGCAGGATGTAGGCGAACATGGGTCAGATCATCCCACTCAACAGCAAGCGCGCATCCGCGCTGTAGGGAGAGAGAAACCAGATCAGCACGCCGCAATTAAATATCACTGTCAACCAGAAAACGGTTTGGAATTCACGTTTGCTCGATTTGTGACGGAAGAGCTGTTGCGCAAAGATAGCGCCTGGCCAACCGCCAGCTAAACCCATCAAAAACAAAGTGCTCTCCTGAGTCCGCCACTGACCGGATTTGGCCGCGTTCTTGTCCAGTGCATAAACCATGAAAGTCACTAGACTTACTACCAGATACCCCATCGCTACGACCATCGGAACATGCTCTGCCCAAACCATGATCGCCAGCAAAATAGAGAACAGGAACGCCCACACCAAGGGTATAACGCTGATTCGCAGTTCAATCGTTGCCTGTTTCTCGTCCGCATAGCGAACGTTTACGGCGCAACAACGCCCTTGCGCATCGCTGCCCAATTCGTAGCTGACGGCGGCGTTAATCAACGGACGTCGCTGCCGATTGGAGAAAGCCCGCACATGCAAGAAAACCTGCTGGCTGCCTCCTCTTGGGACAACGAACCCGAAACCTTTTTCGTCGTTCCATTTGACGATTTTTCCCTTATATCGCATGGCCAGTCACTCAATTTGCGAGAGTTTATCCATCACGCTCGACCTTTTTCATGCCGCCGCCACGCAATGACAGCCGGCGTGACGACAGCCAGCATCGCACCCACCAGCAGGATGATCGGCCACAGCACCGGCTGGTTCCATGCATCGCGCCTGGCCGCGCGTAGCGCGGGGTCGATGCGGCGGTACTTGAGGGTGTTGTTGGCCATCAGGTTGGGTTTGACGTTCATCACCCAGCCATGGCGCAGGCCGAAGGACTTGGGGTAGTAGGCAAAGATCCACGGCGCGTCGCGGCGCACGATTTCCAGCATGTCGTCGATCACCTGCTGACGCGCGGGGCCGTTGTCCATGTCCTTCATGCGCTCGAACAATAAATTAAATTCAGCGCTGTCGTAGTTGGCGGCGTTCTCGCCGCCGCTGGCGACTTTCTTGTGCGGGCCGTAGAGCAGGAAGAAGAAGTTTTCCGGGTCGGGATAGTCGGCGTTCCAGCCCCACTCGAACAGTTGCGCGTTGCCCTTGCGAATCTTGTCCTGGAAACGGTTGTAGTCGGTGCCGCGTACCACCAGCTGCACGTTGAGCTTGTCGAGCTGTTTTTTCATCCAGTCGAGCCTGGATTTGGCGTCGGGACCGGAGGCCATGGTGTCGAAATACAGCACCAGCGGCTCGCCGGTTTTTGCGTTGCGACCGTTCGGGTAGCCTGCCTCGGCTAGCAGTTTTTTTGCCGCGTCGATCGAGCGACGGACGATCTTGCCGCCACTCGCTTCATAGACGTAAGGGTTCAGTCCTGTCACGCCGTCGACGTAGCCGAACAGCCCGGGCGGAATCGGGCCCTGCGCGGGGATGCCGCGACCATTGAGAAAAATCGAGATGAATTCATCATAGTCGAAGGCGATGGACAAGGCTTGCCGCAATTTGCGACGCTCCTCACCGAGGCCACCCACCACCGGATCAAGCATGTTGAAGCCGACATACCAGATCGAAGCCGCCACGGTGGTGATGAGGTGGATGTCTTTGTCGCGCATGCTATCGGTAAGCTGCGGATCGCCGCCGGCGGAAAACTGCACGGCCTGGTCGAAGCTGTCGGAACTGATGCCGGAGCTGTCGTAGTAGCCCTGCAGGAATTTGCTCCAGTAGGGAATGGTTTCCTTTTCGAGGCTGAACACAGCTTCGTCCACCAGCGGCAGCGGCTTGCCGGCATCCGCCAGCAGTCCAGCCTCACGGTCCGCTGCGTCGCCATCCACGGGATAGGTTTCACCGTGGAAGTACGGATTCTTCTTCAGCATCATGCGGCGATTGGGATCGTTCTCCGCCAGATAGTACGGCCCGGTTCCGACCGGCTGCCAGTCGAGCGTGAGGTTCTTGTCCGCCATGCCGGGCTGCGCATAGAAGACCTCGGCCTCCCACGGGATCGGCGCGAAGAACGGCATCGCCAGCCAGTAGATGAACTGTGGGTATTTGCCCTTGATGCGGATACGGTAGGTATGGCGATCGATCACTTCAGCGCCGGCAAGCTGGAAGTCGTTGAGATTGAGCGTGGCTTCGGGGGTGGCTTTGGCTGCCTTCTCCAGCGTTTCGCCCAGCGCTTTCAGTCCGACGATGTGCTCGCTCATCAGGCCAAAAATCGGCGAACTGAGTTTGGGATGGGCGAGCCGCTTGATCTGGTACACGTAGTCGGCGGCGGTGAGTTCGCGTGTGCCGGTGTGCGCGAAGTCGGCGATTTGCGTCTTGCCCTCCACGTCGGACAGATGCATCGCATGATAGAGGTAGCCCCGCTGGGCATCGCGTGCGAACGCCGGGTGCGGCTGGTAGCGGATGCCGGGGCGGATCCTGATGTCGTATACGCTTTCGGCAATCGCCGAAGCTGGCGCATCGTCCGGCAACGGCTTGCCGGCCGCGTCGACATAGCGCGCCCTGGGTACTGATTCGGCGGTCAGCGGGATCAGTTCGTAGGGCCGCTTGAGAAAATGGTACTGCAAGGGCGGCTCGTAAATCTGGCCAGTGAACTCGACTTCGTTCGAACTGTAGGAACGCGCCGGGTCGAGGTGCTTGGGCCGCTCGGAAAAGGCACTGTAGATCACGTTGGCGCCGGTGTCGCTGCCGGGATAGGGATTGTTCCAGCTGTCGGAGCAGCCTGCCGTCAGTCCCAGCCCCAGCAGGCCCGTCGCCAATAAAATCGCCCCGATGCGTGTCATCCCGCAAGTGTACCCAAGCGCGCTGCCAACGTCAGCCGTTATAATTCCGGCAACCCAACTCTTCGAGACCATCATGGGATTTCTTGCAGGAAAACGCTTGCTGATCACTGGCGTGATATCCAACCGCTCTATCGCGTACGGCATCGCCGCGGCGTGCAAACGCGAAGGTGCCGAACTGGCTTTCACTTATCAGGGCGAGCGCATCAAGGATCGCGTCACCGAATTCGCCAAGGAATTCGGCTCCAACCTGGTGTTCCCGTGCGACGTCGGCAGCGACGAACAAATCGACGCGCTATTTGTCGGACTCGGCAAGCATTGGGACGGTCTGGATGGCCTGGTGCATTCGATCGCCTTCGCGCCCAAGGAAGCCTTGGCCGGCGACTACCTCTCCGCGGTTACCCGCGAAAATTTCCGCATCGCGCACGACATCAGCTCCTACAGCTTTGCCGCATTGGCCAAGGCCGCGCTGCCGATGATGGAAGGCCGTCAGGCAGCATTGCTGACGTTGTCGTACCTCGGCGCGATTCGCTCCGTGCCCAACTACAACGTCATGGGCCTGGCCAAGGCCAGTCTGGAATCCGGCGTGTACTACATGGCGCAAAGCCTTGGCCCCAAGGGCATACGCGTCAACGCCGTATCGGCCGGGCCGATCAAGACGCTGGCTGCCAGCGGCATTGCCAACTTCGGCGAGAAGCTCGACCTCGTCGCCCAGAATGCGCCGCTGCGCCGCAACGTGACGATCGAGGAAGTCGGCAACGTCGCTGCCTTCCTGCTCTCTGATCTGGCCTCCGGGATTTCTGGCGAAATCACTTACGTCGATGCTGGCTTCAATTCCACCGCCGGCGCTGAACACTGATACGCTCATCGCACCCCAACAAAAAACGCGCCTTTACGGCGCGTTTTTTGTTGGCTCATGCAAGTCGGCTTATCTGCCTTCGATCGCATTGGGCTGGATTTTGACTTTCTGTCCAGCCGTAATGAGCGCAACCATCGCCTTTATGTCGGCACGCTGCTGCGCCTGCGTGACGCCGGATTCAATCGAAGACAGCAGCATGGGATCAAGCGCGGGCGCTTCCAGCACACGGCTGACCCGCACGATACGATAGGCGCCGTCGGGGCGAACGAAACCGGCGTAGGCCGGCAGTTTGTCGGTGTTCACGCGGAACACCGCCTTCGCGCCGGCCGCATCCAATGCAGCCGAAGGCTGACGACCCACGATCTGGAAAGCTGACCAGCTCAGACCGGCTTCGTCGCCTTTGGCCAGCGCCTGGATCGTCGCTTCGCCTTTTTGCGTCAGCAAACGCGCACCCTGCTCGGCACGCAACTTGGCCTCGATTGCCTGCGACACTTCGGCCAGTGGCCGTACGCGCGCCGGGCGATGCTCCGCCACTCGCGCCGCCACCAGGGTACCGGGCTGCACTTCGACAGCTTCGGTGTTCTGTTTCGATTTGATCAACTCAGGGCTGAATATCGCGGCCGACAGGTTGGTGTTATTGAAAGGTGGCGGTGCATTTTTAGCCGCCATCCAGCCGCTTTGTTGCACCGTCAGCTTGGCTGCCGTAGCGGCGGGTTGCAATGATGTGGCGTTTTCGTAGACCAGGTTGCCGAAATTGTCCGCCAGGCCGGCAAAGGCTTTTTGCGCCTGCTGCTTGCGCAATTCCTCAACCACCGCCGAACGCACTTGGGCCAGCGGCGCCGTCTTGGCTGCCTCGATGCCATCCAGACGAATGATGTGGTAACCGAAATCGCTTTCTACCGGCCCGCGGATTTCATTCTGCTTCATGCCGAACACGGCATCCTCGAAAGGTTTGACCATCATGCCGCGGCCAAAGCTGCCCAAGCCGCCATCCTGTGCGGCCGACCCTGGATCCTGCGACTGGGTACGCGCAAGTTCAGCGAAACGCCCCGGCGTTTTCTGTAGCGTCTGATACAACTCGGTCGCCTTCGCCTTCGCCTGCGCGCGCGCGGCGGCATCCGCCTTATCGGCCGCAATCAGGATATGGCTCGCACGGCGCTGCTCAGGTTGTCCGAATTGCGCGGCATTCGCTGCATAATATTCCTCCACCGCCTGGTCGCTCACGACAATACCCGCCGCGACAGCTGCCATATCCAGCACCAGGTACTCGGCGCGAATCTGTTCGGGCTCAGTGAATTCAGCCTTGTTGTCGGCGTAATAACGCTCGACATCGGCGGGTGCCACCTTGATTTGCGCGACTACCGTGGATGCGGGCATGTCCACCCAGGCAATTTCACGCTGCTGCGCCACCAGACGTGCAATCTGCGCAAGCGATGCACCAGACGGGAAAGCAGCGAGCGACACCGGACTGGTAATCGTCTCCAGCATGAAGGACTGTCGCAATTCGTTTTCAAACTGTGCAGGTGTGCGGCCATTCTGGCGCAACACGGCCTCATAGCGCTGCTGTGAAAATTTGCCGTCCTGCTGGAAAGCCGGAATTTGCGCCACCATCGACGCCACGTAGGCATCGGGTGCGAAGAATTTCAATTTCTGCGCGTCCTGCAGCAAGGCTTTGCGCTCGATCAGACTGTCCAGCACTTTTTTGCGAAAGTCCGTGGTTTCGGTCACCGCCGGATCGAAGGCTGGCCCAAGCGTTTCGCGCATGCGTTCGCTCTGCGCCTGAATTTCGCGTGCCAGTTCCTCACGCGAAATACCCACATCGCCGACCTCGGCGATGCTACCGCCGCTATTATCGCTTTTCATGTAGGAATCCACGCCAAACAAGGCGAACGTGATTGCGATCAAGGCCAGGATGACTTTGGCCAGCCAACCCTGTGCATGCTTGCGGATTGCTTCGAGCACGGTCTTCTACTCCGGTAAAAACGTCAGCGCGAATTTTCGCGCACTTTGCGCTTCTCGTCTCGCCCCGGCGAGATTAAAAATTGCGCATCATTAAATTAAATCGATGCGATGAAAACGCTGAAATGAAAAAAGGCGAACTTGCGTTCGCCTTTTTTGGTATTGGCGGAGTGGACGGGACTCGAACCCGCGACCCCCGGCGTGACAGGCCGGTATTCTAACCAACTGAACTACCACTCCCTTTATCGCTAAAAGCTAATTACACTTACCCTGCTGGTGGGTGCTGAGGGGCTCGAACCCCCGACATTCGCCTTGTAAGGGCGACGCTCTACCAGCTGAGCTAAGCACCCGACAAAGTCCGAAATTCTACAACAGTTTTTCGATCCTTGCCAAATGCAAGCTACGTTTTTATTAGTTGATGGCGTCTTTCAGACCTTTGCCGGCACGGAACTTCGGCACCTTGGCGGCTTTGATCTTGATGGTTGCGCCCGTACGCGGATTGCGGCCCGTGCGTGCTGCACGCTTGCCCACATAGAAACTGCCAAAACCAACCAGCGTCACCATGTCGCCTTTTTTCAGTGCTTTCTTGACTGCTTCAACAGCAGCATCAAGTGCGCGTCCAGCAGCGGCTTTGGAAATGTCAGCCGAGTCAGCAATGGAATCGATCAATTCGGATTTGTTCACGTGTTGTCCCCTTCACTCAAGTGGCACAGGAAAACCCTGTGGGCGCTTTTATAGCAACCCGCAAAACCTTGTGTCAAGCGGTTTTCCGAGCAACGCATAAAAAATCCCGCGACTGGCGCGGGATTCGGCTGGATCGTTAAAAAATATTCAATGTTTAAGCGCCGCCGAGGCTGTTTCCTCTCCCTCTGGAACAGCAATTGCCGCCGTCGCTACCTCCGGCTCATCCTTCAAAGGCTCGGGCACACGTTCAAGCGCCAACTCAAGAACCTGATCGATCCATTTCACCGGATGGATGTCGAGCTTGTTCTTGATGTTGTCCGGAATCTCAGTCAAATCCTTGACGTTCTCCTGCGGGATCAGCACGGTTTTGATGCCACCGCGATGCGCGGCCAGCAGCTTTTCCTTCAACCCGCCAATTGGCAGTACTTCGCCACGCAAGGTGATTTCACCGGTCATCGCCACATCAGCACGCACGGGAATTCCAGTAAGGATCGACACCATCGACGTACAGATCGCGATGCCGGCCGATGGTCCGTCCTTCGGCGTCGCGCCTTCCGGCAAATGAATATGGATATCGCGTTTTTGGTAAAAATCTTCCTGGATGCCCAGCTTCCGCGCGCGCGAACGCACTACGGAGAGCGCAGCCTGGATGGACTCCTGCATCACTTCGCCGAGCTTGCCGGTGGTGGTCATTTTGCCGCGGCCAGGTAGCGAAACTGCCTCAATGGTGAGCAACTCGCCACCCACCTCGGTCCAAGCCAAGCCCGTCACCTGCCCCACCTGATTGTTCATTTCCGCGATGCCGAAACTGAAGCGCCGCACGCCAAGATATTTTTCAAGATTGCGCGACGTAACAGACAACTTGGTACGCTGCTTTTTCATCAGCAGGGCTTTGACGGCCTTGCGACAAACTTTGGAAACCTCGCGCTCCAGACTACGCACACCGGCCTCACGCGTGTAGTAGCGCACGATGTCGCGCACAGCCGACTCGGCAATAGCGAGTTCGCCATCCTTGATGCCGTTGACCTTGAGCTGTTTGGGTACCAGATAGCGCTCGGCTATGTTGACCTTCTCGTCTTCGGTGTAGCCCGAGAGACGAATCACTTCCATCCGGTCGAGCAAAGGCGCAGGCAGGTTGAGCGAGTTGGCAGTGGCGACGAACATCACATCCGACAGGTCGTACTCGACCTCGATGTAATGATCCTGGAAAGTGTGATTCTGCTCGGGATCGAGCACTTCCAGCAGTGCAGAAGATGGATCACCGCGGAAATCCTGACCCATCTTGTCGACTTCATCGAGCAGGAACAGCGGATTCTTCACGCCGATCTTGGTCAGGCTTTGCAGGATTTTGCCTGGCATCGAGCCAATATAGGTGCGGCGGTGGCCGCGAATTTCCGATTCGTCGCGCACACCACCCAGCGCCATACGCACGAACTTGCGATTGGTCGCACGCGCGATGGACTGGCCGAGGGAGGTTTTACCCACGCCAGGCGGCCCCACCAGGCACAGGATCGGCGCTTTCACCTTGTCGACGCGCTGCTGCACCGCCAGATATTCCAGGATGCGTTCCTTGACCTTGTCGAGGCCATAATGGTCTTCGTCCAATACGCGCTCGGCCTTGGCCAGATCCTTGCTGATCTTGGTTTTCTTTTTCCACGGCAAGCCAACCATCGCCTCGATATAGCTGCGAATCACGGTGGCCTCAGCCGACATCGGCGACATCATGCGCAGCTTCTTCAGCTCGCCCAAGGCTTTGGCTTCGGCCTCCTTCGACATGCTGGCCTGCTTGATGCGCTTTTCCAGCTCTTCGAGTTCAGCGCCTTCTTCGATGTCGCCGAGCTCTTTCTGGATCGCCTTGACCTGCTCGTTCAGGTAGTACTCGCGCTGGCTCTTTTCCATCTGCCGCTTGACGCGGCCGCGGATGCGCTTTTCCACCTGCAGGATGTCGAGTTCGCCTTCCAGCAGGCCGAGCAGATGTTCCAGGCGCTTGTTGACGCCAATCATCTCCAGCACTTCCTGCTTCTGCTCCAACTTCAGCGGAAGATGCGCAACGATGGTGTCAGCCAGACGGCCGCCTTCGTCAATGCCAGACAGCGAAGTCAGGATTTCCGGCGGGATCTTCTTGTTCAGTTTGACGTACTGGTCGAACTGCGTCAGCAGGGCGCGACGCATGGCTTCCACTTCAACCAGTTCTTCGCCTTCGGCAGGCAATATTTCGGCGCGCGCGGCAAGATGAGTGCCAGCATCGGTCACTTCCAGCACGCGGGCACGCTGATTGCCTTCCACCAGTACCTTGACTGTACCATCGGGCAGTTTCAGCATCTGCAGGACGGTGGCGACAGTGCCGGTATCGTAGAGATCTTCAGGAGTGGGGTCGTCCTGTGCGGCGGTCTTTTGCGCGACCAGCAGGATGCTTTTGCCGGACTCCATTGAGGTTTCCAGCGCTTTGATCGATTTGGGGCGACCGACAAACAAGGGAATGACCATGTGGGGGAACACCACCACATCCCTAAGCGGCAACAGCGGCAGATCGACCTGTTCCTTGGATACGTTGTCGCTCATCATGATTCCTGGTGAAGGTTAAGGAAAGGATGCGCGGCATTCAACCACGCTCATCCGCAATTGGGGGGCATAGTTTGGAAATCAAGATGGCTGACAGGTTCCCCATCAGCCATTCCGGTTCAGGCTCCAGCGGCCAGCGGCTGCTCGCCTTGATCGGAATAAATCAGCAAAGGCTTGCCGTCGCCGCTGACCAACCCGTTATCCACCACCACTTTACTGACCCCTTTGAGAGAGGGCAGGTCGTACATGGTATCAAGCAAGGCGTGCTCAATGATCGAACGCAAACCGCGCGCGCCGGTGCGCCGTGCCAGCGCACGTTTGGCGATGGCATTCAGGGCATCCTCGCGGAATTCGAGTTCAACCCCCTCCATCTTGAAGAGCTTGATGAACTGTTTGGTCAGCGCGTTCTTCGGCTCGGTCAGAATCTGCACAAGCGCGGTTTCATCGAGCTCGTCAAGCGTTGCAACTACCGGCAAACGCCCGACAAATTCCGGGATCAGGCCATATTTGATGAGATCTTCCGGCTCAGTCTGATGCAGCAGTTCGACATCGCGCTTGGTCTCGTCGACATTCTTGACCTGTGCGCCAAAGCCGATGCCGCCCTTTTCGGTGCGGCCACGTATCACTTTTTCCAGTCCGCTGAACGCGCCGCCACAAATGAACAGGATATTGCTGGTGTCGACCTGCACGAACTCCTGATTTGGATGCTTGCGCCCACCCTGCGGCGGAACCGAGGCGGTCGTGCCTTCGATCAGCTTCAGCAACGCCTGCTGGACGCCTTCGCCGGAGACATCTCGCGTGATCGATGGGTTATCGGCTTTGCGCGAAATCTTGTCGATTTCATCGATATAGAAAATGCCTTGCTTGGCCTTGTAAACATCGTAGTCGCACTTCTGCAACAGCTTCTGGATGATATTTTCGACATCCTCGCCCACATAACCGGCTTCGGTCAGCGTAGTCGCATCGGCTATCACGAACGGCACGTTCAGCAGGCGGGCCAGCGTCTGCGCCAGTAGCGTCTTGCCGGAGCCGGTCGGCCCGATCAGCAGGATGTTGCTCTTGGCCAACTCGACTTCGCCGCTTCCGGTATTGCTGCGCAAACGTTTGTAGTGATTGTAGACCGCAACCGCCAGCGCTTTTTTCGCCTGACCCTGACCGATCACGTACTGATCGAGAATACCGCTGATTTCGTGCGGCGTCGGCAGGTCGGAACTGGCGCCCTTCTGGTTATCCGCCTGCTGGATTTCCTCGCGGATGATGTCGTTGCACAACTCGACGCATTCATCGCAGATGAATACCGACGGCCCAGCAATCAGCTTGCGCACTTCATGCTGACTTTTGCCGCAGAAGGAGCAATAAAGAAGTTTGTCGCCCGAACCTTTGTCTGCCATACCAGTTCCTTGCTTAACGCTTAATTGCCTGCTGCTTCGACGCGGCTGGTCAGTACCTTGTCGACCAGACCGTAACGCACCGAGTCGTCAGCACTCATGAAGTTGTCGCGATCGGTATCACGATCGATCGCTTCAATGCTCTGCCCGGTATGCTTGGCCAGCATGTCGTTGAGTCGCGCTTTCAGATAGAGAATTTCCTTGGCGTGGATTTCGATGTCCGACGCCTGACCCTGAAAACCGCCCAACGGCTGGTGAATCATCACGCGCGAGTTCGGCAGGCAGTAACGCTTACCTTTGGCGCCAGCTGTCAGCAGGAAAGCGCCCATACTGGCCGCCTGGCCTATGCACAAGGTGGAAACGTCAGGCTTGATGAACTGCATGGTGTCGTAGATCGCCAGACCGGCCGAAACCGAACCGCCGGGTGAATTAATATAGAAATAGATGTCCTTGTCGGGGTTTTCCGACTCGAGGAACAGCATTTGCGCGACCACTAGGTTGGCGGTTGCGTCGTTCACCGGGCCGACCAGGAAAATGACCCGCTCCTTGAGCAGGCGCGAGTAGATGTCGTAGGCGCGTTCGCCGCGGCCGCTTTGCTCGACGACCATGGGCACCAGTCCCAGACCCTGCGGTTCATTGGGCCGGGAATTCGAAGTAGCGCGTTCTAAATCAATGTACATCAGGCACGTCCCATCAATTCTTCAAAGGAGGTTGTCACGTCTTCCACTTGGGCCTGACCTGCAACCCATGCTACCACATTCTCTTCCAGCGCCAGGGACTCGATCTCCTGCATCCGTTCTGGGTTCTGGTAGTACCACTGCACGACTTGTTCCGGTTCTTCGTAGCTCTGCGCCTGCTCCTGAATCAGCGCGCGAATCTGATCGGGCTGGGCCACCAGTTTGTTGGCCTGCACGATTTCGGCCAGGATCAGGCCCAAGCGCACACGGCGTTCCGCTTGCCCAGTAAACATATCGGCAGAGAGCTTCATGGTCTGAACCCCGCGCGACTGCATATCGGCTTCGGTCATTTTCATCAAACGGTCGGTTTCCATCGCCACCAGGCTCTGCGGCAGGTCCAGTGTGCTTTTCTGCAACAGCATTTCCATCGTTTGCTCTTTCAGCTTGGCTTGCACGCGGCGTTTGACCTCGCGCTCCAGGTTCGACTTCACCTCGGCCTTGAGCTTTGCCACATCGCCGTCTTCGACACCCAGCGCCCTGGCAAACTCCGCATCCACCGGCGGTAGCACTGGCGCCTGCACATCCTTGACCTGCACCTCGAAGTGCGCAGCCTTGCCGGCAAGCTCCTTGGCAGCGTAGTCATTCGGGAAGGTCAAATCGAATCCCTTGCTGTCGCCAGACTTGAGCCCGTTCAGATTCTGTTCGAAGTCTTTCAGCAGACGGCCTTCGCCAATCACCGCAGCGAAATCGTCACCCTTGCCGCCTTCGAATGCAGTGCCGTCCACCGTGCCCTGGTAATCGAATTTGATCAGATCGCCTTCGGTAGCGGCCCGATCGGTGGATTCAAACGTGCGTCGCTGCTTCTGCAGCACTTCCAGCGTTTTCGTCACGTCGGCGTCGCTCAGGTCCACGCTAGGGCGATTGATCTTGCCCGTATTCAGCGCGTCGATCTTCACCTCAGGATAGACTTCGAAGCTGGCGCTAAACGTCATTTCTGCGGCAGTTGCCTGACCGGCTTTCGGCTCAAAGCGGGGGTAGCCCGCGATTTTCAGCTGATGCGCCTGCACAGCCTCGCCGAAACGGGACTGCAGGGTCTCACCCAGCACTTCCTGACGCACGCCGGAGCCATGCTGGCGCGCCACCGCGCTCAACGGTGCCTTGCCAGGACGGAAACCATCCATCTTGACGTTGCGTGCCAAGCGCTTGAGGCGGCTTTGCACTTCAGATTCCAACTGGTCCATCGGCACACTGATGTCCAGACGCCGGACCAGACCTTCGAGAACTTCAAGATTTGCTTGCATCAAAATACTTCCTGGCTGAATTAAGAGGATGGGTGTACTGCGATAATTCGGTGGTGCGAAAGGGGGGACTCGAACCCCCACGCCTTGCGGCGCTGGAACCTAAATCCAGTGCGTCTACCAATTCCGCCACTCTCGCGGCTGGGCCGCAAAACCTTCAGCCAATAAGTGTAATATAATCAATACGATGCTGTCACCCAAAGCAGCCAGGCATCCCGCCTAAGTCATTATTCCCATTCCGTTTTTTTGTTGCCGGTGCCGGTCGATCACTACGAAAACTTCCCTGTTGCGTCCTGGTTACTGCCGAAAAGGCTGCGCCGACCGGTAGAAGCCATTTACCGATTTGCCCGCAGCGCGGACGATATAGCCGACGAAGGCGACGTGACGCCCGCCGAACGATTGGCCCAACTTGCGGGGTATCGCGCCGAACTGGATCGCATCGAGCGCGGCGACACACCTGACGATCCAGTGTTCGGCCCGCTAGCCGAGGCCATCCGTGCGTACACTATCCCGCTTGCGCCGTTTCGCGACCTGCTGTCCGCTTTCGCACAGGACGTGGACAAGAAACGCTACGCCAACTTCGGCGAAGTCATGGACTACTGTCGCCGCTCGGCCAACCCGGTAGGACGCCTGGTGCTACATTTGTACGGCGATCATGATCCGCGCCACCTGGCCTATTCCGACGCCATTTGCAGCAGCCTGCAACTCATCAATTTCCTGCAGGATATTGCAGTCGATTACCGGAAAGACCGCATCTACCTGCCGCAGGACGAACTCGCTGCGCAGCATGTCAGCGAAGCGCAGATCGCCCAAGGGGACACACGTGGCCTGTGGCGCATGATGATGTACAAGCAGATCGAACGTACCCGGAAATTACTACAGGCTGGCGCACCGCTCGGCCGACAACTCAAGGGCCGCGTCGGGCTGGAGTTGCGCATGACCATCCTCGGCGGCGAAACCATCCTGCGCAAACTGCACGCCGATCCTGGCTGCGTGTTCCACAATCGACCGTTACTCACCAAACAGGACTGGATCGTCATACTTGGGCGCGCGCTGTTTTGAACATGGACGTCCATCAGTATTGCCAGGATCGCGCCGCCGCCAGCGGTTCCAGCTTCTACTACAGCTTCGTCTTTTTGCCGTCGGATACGCGTCGTGCGATCACCGCGTTCTACGCACTGTGCCGTGAACTCGACGACGTAGTGGATGAATGCCACGAGCGTCAGATCGCCGAGGCCAAGCTCCACTGGTGGCGTAACGAAATCGGCCGCCTGGCTGCCGGCGAGCCTGAGCATCCGGCAACCCGCGCGCTCTTCGACACGCCGCAGGGACGCGCCATCCCGCCCGCGCTGCTACTCGAAATCGTCGACGGCATGTCCATGGATCTCGATCATGTGCGCTATCCCGACTTCAAGTCGCTCCATCTGTACTGCTACCGCGTCGCCGGCGTGGTGGGCGAAATCGCGGCGGCGATCTTCGACGGTGCGCGCGGCGAACACGACCGCGATATCCGCCGCTACGCGCACGAACTGGGGCTGGCGTTCCAACTCACCAACATCATCCGCGACGTCGGCGAAGATGCACGGCGCGGACGCATCTATTTACCTCAGGACGAACTGACCCGTTTCGGCGTGCGCGAAGCCGATCTGCTGAACGGCCGCGATACCCCCGAATTCCAGGCGTTGATGGCGTTCCAGTACGAACGCGCCATCGCGCATTACGACAGCGCGCTGGCCACCCTGCCCGTCAATGCGCGTCGCGCACAACGTCCGGGGCTGGTGATGGCGGCGATCTACCGCACCTTGCTGGATGAAATACAGCGCGATGGATTTCCCGTATTGCGGGCGCGCGTCTCGCTCACGCCGCTACGCAAGTTGTGGCTCGCCAGCAAGACCTGGCTGTTCACATGAAACCCCATATTGCCGTGATCGGCGGCGGC
>JBGSZD010000171.1:0-2058 GCA_041750575.1 Thiobacillus sp.
CCTTATTTCATGCGCCCTGCAGCCAGACACCACCAGAAGCATTCCGCTGCCACCAGATAACCAACTGATTTTGTTTGATTTTTAACCGGACACTACTGGCGATTGGTACAAAATTGATTTTGTGCTCTCACGCCAGCCCCACGCAAGCTTTCAGGTCCGCTCGTACAAAACGAAATCAAAATCGAACACGTCGCTCTTTTCGCCTCTCTGAGTTACGCGCGAAGCCTCCCTGAATGCGGTCCTGTCATAGTCTGGAAACCAGGCATCGCCCTTGGCCTCGATGTCCACCTCAGTCAGATACAGGCGGTCCGCCAGCGGAATGGCCTGAGCATACAGCTCGGCGCCACCGATGAAGAAGAGTTCGTCGGCATCCTTGCACAAAGCGATGGCCGCGGGGATGGAATCGGCAACGAGGCAGCCGTCTGGTTTGTAGTCGGCGTTGCGGGTGATGACGATGTTGGTGCGCCCGGGCAACGGCCGGCCGAGCGACTCGAAGGTCTTGCGGCCCATCAGAACAGGGTGATTGAGGGTCAATGCCTTGAAGTGGGCGAGGTCTTCCGGCAGCCGCCAGGGCAGCCGGTTTTCGATGCCGATGACGCGATTTCTGGCGAGTGCAGCGATGACGCTGACGCGCGGTTTCTTTGCGGTGCTCATACCGCCACCGGGGCTTTGATCGCCGGGTGCGGATCGTAGCCTGTGAGGGTGAAGTCCTCGAAGCGGAACGCGAAAATATCCTTCACCTCCGGATTCAGCTTCATCGCCGGCAACGGGCGTGGCTCGCGGGAGAGTTGCTCGCGCGTCTGGTCGAGGTGATTCAAATACAGATGCGCATCACCCAGGGTATGGACGAAGTCGCCAGGCTTCAAGCCTGTCACCTGCGCCATCATCAGCGTGAGCAATGCATAAGAAGCGATGTTGAACGGCACGCCGAGGAAGATGTCGGCGCTGCGCTGGTAAAGCTGGCAACTCAACTTGCCGTCGGCAACGTAGAACTGGAAGAAGGCGTGGCACGGCGCCAGCGCCATCCTGTCCAGATCAGCCACGTTCCACGCCGAAACGATGATGCGGCGCGAGTCGGGGTTGGTCTTGAGCGTTTTCACCACCTCGCTGATCTGGTCGATCGTCCCGCCGTCCGGCTTGGGCCAACTGCGCCACTGGTGGCCGTACACCGGGCCGAGGTTGCCGTTCTCATCGGCCCACTCGTCCCAGATCGAGACGCCGTTTTCCTTCAGATAGTGGATGTTGGTATCGCCCTGCAAAAACCAAAGCAGTTCGTGGAGGATGGAGCGCAGGTGGCATTTCTTGGTGGTGACGAGCGGGAAGCCTTCGGCAAGGTTGTAGCGCATCTGCCAGCCGAACACCGACAGGGTGCCGGTGCCGGTACGGTCGTCTTTGCGGGTGCCGTGCTCGAGCACGTGGCGCATCAGGTCGAGATAGGGTTTCATGGTTTGGTTAGAGGAGCGGCCGGCGCAGCCTGGGTGGTGCCATTATCGCTGAGAACGCCATCGTAGAAACCCGCGAGCCGCATGGCGGGCGCCTGGCCGTAGATATTCCAGAAGGCGATCTCGAAATCGGTGTTGTCCTGCACGGCCAGCGCCAGTTGGCGGAAACGTGCTTCGTCCTGCGCCTTCAGCCAGCTGACCAGCAGCATGGACTGGCGGTAAAACTCGAAAATTGAGAGATTGGAGGCTGCCGCGCGATGACGCTTGTCTGGCGTATCGCGCGCGCCGAGATTGACGCGCCGTCCGGTACGGATCGCCTCGAAGACCCTGGCGTCGGTTGCGTATTCTGCACCGCCGCCGTCTGCGGTGAGCGAGGCCCAGCCTTCGTGGAACCAGACCGGCAGCGTGCTGTGATAGTGGCCGATGCGCTGGCCCAGGTGCAGGTGGGCAAGTTCGTGCGCCAACAACGCAGGCAGGCGGGCGCTTTCCTTGCCGTCGAGATTGGGCGACAGGATGAGCCGGTTGTCCGGCACCACCGCCGCCGACAGTTTCGGCGTCAGCACATAGCGCTTGAAGCAAGCCTCACTGCCGCACACGTACACGCGTGGCGGCCGGG
>JBGSZD010000172.1:0-2171 GCA_041750575.1 Thiobacillus sp.
CGCACGTCCCGATGTCCACGCCACCACCTTCGCGCGCACCACCGTGCCCGGTTACGCGGCGCTCAACTTGAATCTGGGCTGGAGGCCGGCGCGCGACTGGAAAGTGTCAGGCAAGCTCATCAACCTGCTCGGCAAGGACTATGCGCTGGTGCATGGCTTCAACACGCAGGGCCGCGCGTTCTTTGTCGAACTGGCCTACGCGCCGAAGTAAATCCCGTGCCGGCGGGGGCACTTGCACGTATGCTGTTGCGTGTGAATTCGCCCTCAGTTTGATTGCGCCATGAACGAAGAAGAAACTGACCGCAATGCCCGTCACGCTGCCCGCATGGCGCGCAAAAAAGCCCTGATCGACGCCGCCATTGCCGCCGCCACCGACGAACACGGGTTGCTCGTCGTCCTCACCGGCAACGGCAAGGGCAAGAGCACGTCGGCGTTCGGCATGGTTGCGCGCGCGCTGGGCCACGGCATGAAGGTGGGCGTGGTGCAGTTCATCAAGAGCCGCACCGACACCGGCGAGGAGGCCTTCCTCGGCAAGCACGCCGAGTGGCACGTCACCGGCGACGGCTTCACCTGGGACACGCAGAACCGCGCGCAGGACATCGCCACCGCCGAGCGCGGCTGGGCCATTGCCGCGCGCATGCTGGCCGATCCGTCTTATCAACTGGTGGTGCTGGATGAACTGACGTATCTGCTGGGCTACGGTTATCTCGACAGCGACACGGTGCTCGACGCGCTGGCACACCGGCCGACTATGCAGCACGTCGTCGTCACCGGCCGGGCCGCGTCGGATGCCTTGATCGAGCTGGCCGACACCGTGTCGGTCATTGCCGACGAGAAGCATGCGTTTCGCGCGGGCGTGAAGGCGCAGCCCGGCATCGACTTCTGAGCGTTGTCACGCCGGCCGTCATCATCTTGTAACCGTCGCGTAATACAACGCAGGCTTTACCTTGGTGGAGTTTGCCGTGCGTATCCTGATGGTGTCCGACGTGTATTTTCCGCGCGTCAATGGCGTGTCCACGTCGATCCAGACCTTGCGGCAGGCGCTGGCGGTGGCCGGACACGCGAGCGTGCTGGTAGCGCCGGAGTATCCGGCCACGGTGGTTGAAGCTGACATCGTGCGGGTACCGGGCTGGCAAATCCCGCGCGATCCGGAAGATCGCTTGATGTACCCGCGCGCGCTGGCTGCCACGCTGGATCAGCTCGACCCCGCCGACTTCGATCTCGTCCACATTCACACGCCCTTCCTCGCGCACCGCGCCGGCGTGCGCTGGGCGCGCAAGCATGGCCTGCCGTGCGTCGAAACCTATCACACGCTGTTCGAGGAATACTTTCACCACTATCTGCCTTTCCTGCCGAAGGCCTGGCTGGCGGCGGCGGCACGGATGATCTCGCGCAAGGAATGCGACGGCGTCACTGCCGTGATCGCGCCGTCCTCGGCGATGAAGAACGCGTTGCTGACCTACGGGGTGAGTAGTCCCATTCACATCATCCCCACCGGCATCCGGTTTGCCGATTTCGCCGAATGCGACGGCCCTGCATTTCGTGCTCGACACGGCATCGCGCCGGAGCGGCCGGTGATGGCGTATGTGGGCCGGGTGGCCTTCGAGAAAAACCTGGATTTCCTGCTGCGCGTCACCGAGCAGGTGCGACACGAACTGCCCGACGTACTTCTCGTCATCGCCGGCGAAGGCCCGGCGCGCGCTTCGCTCGAACGCGCGGTGAAAAAACGCGGACTCACCCACAATGTGCGTTTCGTCGGTTACCTCGAACGCAAGACCGAGTTGCCGGCTTGCTACTGCGCGGCGGATGCCTTCGTCTTCGCCTCCAAAACCGAAACTCAGGGTTTGGTACTGCTGGAGGCGATGGCCCTTGGCGTGCCGGTGGTGGCGCTCGCCGAAATGGGCACGAAGGACGTGCTGAAAGAGGGCAAAGGCTGTCGCATCGCACCCGACGACGTTGCCGGCTTCGCGCGCGTGTTGAAACCCATTCTGCGGGATCGCGCCGCTGCGCAGGCCCTCGGTGCGGCAGGCAAGGGCTACGCGGCCGGCTGGAGCGAGGCGCGCATGTGCGAGGCCATCCTCGCGCTCTATCAAACCCTGCATCCGGAACACGCGCTGTGCACGGCATAATCGTGGGGTGAACTTCGCACCCTATGTCGGGCGCTTCGCGCC
>JBGSZD010000173.1:0-4068 GCA_041750575.1 Thiobacillus sp.
CAGCCCCGGCAGTTCGTGCGCGATGCGTGCGGTGAGGCGCAGCGTTTCCAGCGTATGCAGGCGCGCCAGTGCGCGCTCCGGGTCGGCGTAGCGCGCGCTTATCCCGGCAAAATCCAGGCGCAGCGTACCGAAGCGCGTCTGCGCCCACAGCAGCGCGACCATGCTCTTAGCCAACTGAAAATTATCGGATTCGACTGGTAGTGCCGCAATCAGAGGCGGCAGCACGATACGCTCGCCGTCGGTCCAGGCGGCATCGCCTTCTTCCAGTTTCAAACGCCGCCCGGACAGCCCGCACACGAAGTTACCGAGTACCGGCGCCATCTCGTCGAACAGCGCACCCGCCGCATCGTTCCGGTGTTGCCGGTCGTCGAAGCTATCAGCCTCTTCCATCACCCGCAGTGCGGTTTGCAGCCCGGTGCGGTCGAACACGTCGCAGGTGTGCACCGCCCAGGCTTCCAGCAGGCGGCGTTCCATGCGTGGCAGCAACGCCGGCGCGCGGCGGCCGAACTGCCAGGCCAACGTGATGTGGGTCGAGGCGATGCGGCGAATCCAGCCGAGAATGAAATCCTGCTCGTCGCGCGCCAGCGGATGCAGCTCGGCGGCGAGTTCCTCGACCTTGAAAAAGGTGAATTCGGTATCCAGCCAGACGTGGAGGCTGGATTCCATCTCGGCAGTCGTGAGCGGCAGTTGCGCCATCAGAAGATGGAGGAGGACAACTCCTGGATCGCCTTCAGCATGTCGGCGTCGTCAGTGACTGCCTGCGCGACGGCGGATTTGCACGCGGACACTGGTGAGACGCCGTCGGCGATGAGCTTGCCGGCGTGCACCAGCAGGCGCGTGGACGCGCCTTCATCCAGCCCGCTGCCTTTGAGATTGCGCGTCATTTGCGCAAAGCGGACCAAGTTGGCGGCGATGGCGTCGGACACGCCAGACTCGGTGGCAACGATGCGGCGTTCGAGTTCGGCCGAGGGATAATCGAACTCAAGTGCAACGAAGCGTTGCCGGGTCGATTGCTTCAGGTCCTTCAGCACGCTCTGGTAGCCGGGGTTGTAGGAAATCGCCATGCAAAACTCGGGCGGCGCCTCGACGACCTGGCCGAGTTTTTCCATCGGCAGGCTGCGACGATCGTCGGCGAGTGGGTGAATGACCACCATGGTGTCCTTGCGCGCTTCAACGATTTCGTCGAGGTAGCAAATGCCACCGCAACGCACGGCGCGGGTGAGTGGGCCGTCGACCCACACGGTCTCGCCGCCCTTCACGAGGTAGCGGCCGACCAGATCGGAGGCGGTGAGGTCGTCGTGGCACGAAACGGTGATCAGCGGGCGCTTGAGCCGCCACGCCATGTGTTCCATGAGGCGCGTCTTGCCGCAGCCGGTCGGTCCCTTCAGCAGTATCGGAATCTGCTGGCGGTAGGCGGCTTCGAAAAGCTGGATTTCGTCGCCGACGGCTTCGTAATACGGCTCTTTTTCGATGAGGTGGTGCGCAGGGTCTAGGGTGCGTGCGTTCATGGCGGGGTGGCTTAAAAGCAACCGGATTGCTGTTTTTGACGCTCGAGGTCTTTGACCTCCTGATTCCATGTGTCCATCTGTTCCTGCGTGTAGCCTTTGCGGCGCGCCTGATCCATTTTGTCGAACACGCGCCCGAGTTTGTCGGTGAGCGTGTCGCACTTCTTGGCCGAGGCTTGCGGCGCGGGCTTGCCTGTTGTGCGTTGGGTGTCGAGTCGGGTCGTCACGGGTTCAGGGGCGTGGGCTGATGGATCGGCTGTGACAGGTTTGGCTGCCTGCGCTTTGACCGGTGCGGCCCGCACCGGCGCAGGCCGTACGGGATCGGGTTGAGGCGCAGGATCGATTTCCACCGTACGTGCTTGCCGGGCATTGCGGCAAGGCAGGTTGGAATAGGTGACATCGCCCTTGGCATCAATGCACTTGTTCAATGTCGTGGCGTCTGCGGTGGCGCTTAGCGCCAGCACGGCTACGCTCAACAGCATCATTACGCTTCGCATGGGTGGTTTGTTTAATGCTCGCCCGAGTATTTGTCATCCTCCAGCGCCATTTTTTGCTGGAATTCGGCTTCCTTCTGCTGCTCGGTCAGGGCGCGGCGGCGTGCCAGACGCTTCTCATAGGCATCCGGATGCTCATCGACAAATTTCTCGCCGAACAGGGTGTGGCGCAGGAAGTTCAAACCAAAGTCGAGCAGGGCTTCGTCGTCGGCAATCAGCGTTGCCATGATTTCAACGGGAATGTCGTAGGTCTCGTTGAAGCTGGGGCTCATGATGAACGCACGGAAACGATCGATGTCGTAGCTCGCCATGAAGAAGAGTTGGTTCGATACCGGCGTGGGCTTGCCGATGGCGGGGCCGGCCGACTTGCGCTTGACTACCAGCTGCCGCCAGGAACGGGCCTTCTCATCGTATTCGGTGACGCCCTGCTCGGCCCGATATTGCTCGATGGTCTGCGACTTGTCCTCGAAATGGCCCAGGCAGTGTGCTTCTTTCACCAGCGCATAGGCGCTGCGGTCGACGTATTCGTCGGAGCGGCGCATGGTCAGCAAGGCTACCGGGTAGTAACGGCAGGCGGTGGGGCGATCCTCATACACCCCGCAGCCTTCGGGCGTCATGAACTGACAGGCGGTGCCGCCTTCGACCGGGTTCAGCTTGATACCGGGCATACCGTCCTTGTCCATCTCGAACGGCAAGGAATACTGTTTGAGAAATTCACCCGAGGACAGGTTCAGACGTTTCTTCAGGCGCAGGACGTCATAGGGGGTCAACGGAATGTCGATGTTGCTGCAGCAGGCGTTCCAGCACTTGACGTTGCGATGGCAACGGAATTGCAGCTGCGTGTTTTCTGTCAGCATGATGGGTTTGACTGGGCTGCCCGCAAACGGGGAGTCGTCGATCATGTCCTTGAATTCGTCTTCGTTCATTTTGCTACCTCGCGGGGTTTGGCCCCTCACTTCAAAAATCAAACAACACACAGGCGGGAGGGCGTGGCGGATCGGAGTCCATTAGGGTACGCGCTTTCGGCTGGATGCTAAACCTTGTTGGTCTTGCAGCTTTAACCACTTGAAAAAAACCGGGCGCCATCATGGCGCCCGGAGTTTACTGCTTACTGAATGGATCAGTGAGCAGCGGGCTTGAACAGCTTGGACTTGTCGACCAGATCCACGTGGGCGCGCTTGAAGCAGTTCCACTGTTTGGAGTTCTTGTCGTAGACCGAGTTCACGAAGCAGTGCCAGTTTTCCTCATCGACAAAGTTCTTGTCCATGCGGTAGTAGAAGCCGGGGTAACGGCTTTCTTCACGGAACTGGATGTGCTTCATGTGGGCTTCGGCCGTCAGGATGCGATGGTAGTTTTCCCACGCACGGAGCAGTTCGTGCAGGTCTTTCGCACGCATCTTCTCGGCGTCTTCCTTCAGCATGTTCAGCTTGTCTTCAGCCACGCCCAGCATGTTGGCATTGGTCGTGTAGTAGGTCGCGACGCCGGCAACGTACTCGTCCATGATCTTCTGCAGACGGAACTGCAGCATCTTGGGCGTGATGTAGTTGGGGTTGACGTCGATCGCCGTGGTGTAGTCCTTGTGCTCAAGGAAGGTACGCACCGGCTTGTAGATGTCTTCCACCAGCTGCTCGACGGAGGTGTCGAGTTCGGGCTTCATATCCTTGTTGTCGATGCAGTACTTGACCATGGATTTGGCACACATGCGGCCTTCGGCGTGTGAGCCGGAGGAGAACTTGTGGCCGGATGCGCCCACGCCGTCGCCGGCGGTGAACAGACCCTTGACCGTGGTCATTGAGCGATAGCCCCAGTTCCAGCCCTTGGGCAGGTGAGCCGGGATCTTGTCGGCGTCGGCGTGGTCTTCAGTGGTCGGTGCGCCAATATCGGTCGGACCCGACACCCAGATGCCGCAGCAGCCGGAGTGTGAACCGAGCAGGTAGGGCTCGGTCGGCATGAGTTCGGAGTTTTTCTTCTCCGGCTCGATGTTCTCGCCCACCCAGATACCGCACTGGCCGACGCACATGTCGAGGAAGTCTTCCCAGGCTTCGGCTTCCAGGTGTTTCACTTCGCGC
>JBGSZD010000174.1:0-1699 GCA_041750575.1 Thiobacillus sp.
GGCGGCGACCAGATCGGCAGCGGCCTGGAAGGTTCCTGGACGCCGACGCCGACGAAATGGGACATGAGCTATCTCGACATGCTGTTCGGCAACGAGTGGGTGTTGTCCAAGAGCCCGGCGGGCGCGCATCAGTGGACGCCCAACCAGGCGACCGACAGCAACACGGCACCAGCCGCGCACGATGCGTCGAAAAAAGTGCCAATCATCATGACCGATGCCGACATGGCGATGCGCATGGATCCGGCCTACGCAAAAATCGCGCGCCGCTTCCACCAGAACCCGGACGAATTTGCCGACGCTTTCGCCCGTGCCTGGTTCAAGCTGACCCATCGCGACATGGGTCCGAAGTCGCGCTACCTCGGCCCCGAGGTGCCGGCTGAAGACCTGCTCTGGCAAGACCCCATCCCCGCAGTGAATCACCCCCTGATCGACGACCAGGATGTCGCCGCGCTCAAGGCCAAGGTACTGGCATCCGGCCTCAGCGTCTCCGAACTGGTTTCGACCGCCTGGGCCTCGGCCTCGACCTTCCGCAGTTCGGACATGCGTGGCGGTGCCAACGGTGCACGCATTCGTCTTGCGCCGCAGAAAGACTGGGCAGCCAACCAGCCGGCGCAACTGGCCAAGGTGCTGGCCAAGCTCGAAGGCATCCAGGCCGAATTCAACGGCGCGCAATCCGGCGGCAAGAAAGTCTCGCTGGCCGACCTCATCGTGCTGGCGGGCTGTGCCGGCGTCGAAGAAGCCGCCGGGAAGGCGGGGCAAAGCGTGACGGTGCCTTTTGCGCCGGGCCGCATGGACGCCTCGCAGGCGCAGACCGACCTGGAATCCTTCGCCGTGCTCGAACCGATCGCCGACGGCTTCCGCAATTATCAGAAAGGCAAGTACTCGGTCTCGGCCGAGGAACTGCTGCTTGACAAGGCGCAGCTGCTCAAGCTCTCTGCGCCCGAGATGACCGTGCTGGTAGGCGGCATGCGCGCCATGAACGCCAACGCTGGACAGTCGCAGCATGGGGTCTTCACCCAGCGACCGGGGACGCTCAGCAACGACTTCTTCGTCAACCTGCTCGACATGGGCACGGCATGGAAGCCGGTGTCGAAGGATGAAGACGTGTTCGAAGGCACCGACCGCAAGACCGGTGCAAAGAAGTGGACCGGCACCCGCGTCGATCTGGTCTTCGGTTCAAACTCGCAGCTGCGGGCGCTGGCTGAAGCCTATGCCTGTTCGGACGCACAGGCGAAATTCGTCAATGACTTCGTGGCGGCGTGGACCAAGGTGATGAACCTGGATCGCTTCGATCTCGGCTGAACACCAGGCAAGGCCCCGCTGGTTTTCGCCGGGTGTGGCCTGACGGTAGCCCGGGCGAAGTACTAGGGCGGCGTTTCGGAATCTTCCGGAACGCCGCCTTTTTTGCATTCTGGCCTCGATAAGCCTGTGCCCGTTCAGCGCCGACCCACGGCAGATCATGCATTCGATTCCATCAATGAATAAGTTACAGACAATTCATTGGATAAATTTTCTTACGCGAATTTAAATACAGTCATACCGCCACCTGGCGGCACATCGACAGGAGAAAACCATGATTGCAATGAGCATGTTGAGCACCTACGACGAATACCGCCGCGACCGTGTCGCCCGCGCTCCCGTCTACCCTGCCCCCGCCCACCCGGTGCGCCGCGCGTTGATGCACGCCTTGAGCATGATC
>JBGSZD010000175.1:0-13779 GCA_041750575.1 Thiobacillus sp.
GCTGTTCTGTTGGCACCCCTGCTGATGGGCTGGGTCAACCAGTGCCGCGCCTGGCTGCAGGGCCGCAGCGCGCCGCCGATCACCCAGCCCTATCGCACGCTGCGCAAGCTGTTCCACAAGGATGCGGTGATCGCGCACAACACGTCGCCGCTGTTCCGTTTCGCGCCCTACATGATCTTCGCCTGCATGGCGCTGGCGGCGGGCATCGTGCCGACGCTGGCCAACGACCTGCCGTTCTCGCCTGCGGCGGATGTCATCGCCCTGGTTGGCATCTTCGCGCTGGCGCGGGTGTTCCTGGCGCTGGCGGCGATGGATAGCGGCACCTCTTTCGGCACGCTCGGCGCGCGCCGCGAAATGCTGGTGTCCTTCCTCGCCGAGCCGGCGCTGCTGATGGTGTTCTTCACCGCCAGCCTCATTTCGCAGTCCACCGAACTGCCGATCATCGTGCAGACTCTAGCGCACCGCGAATTCGCCATCTACCCCAGCCTGGCGTTTGCGGCGGTGGCGTTCTGGATGATCTCGGTGGCGGAGAACGCACGCATCCCGGTGGACAACCCGACCACCCACCTCGAACTGACGATGATCCATGAGGCGATGATCCTCGAGTATTCGGCGCGCCATCTGGCCCTGATCGAATGGGCGGTGGCGCTGAAGCTGTTTACCTACTCAGCCCTCGGCATCGCGCTGTTCCTGCCCTGGGGCATCGCGGCGCAGGGCGATGTCGCTGCGCTGCCGCTGGCGCTGCTGGCGATGATCGCAAAGCTCCTGCTCGGCGGCGCCGTGCTGGCTTTCATGGAAGCGATTTCTGCCAAGGTGCGGCTGTTCCGCGCGCCGGAATTTCTGGGCACTGCCTTCATGCTGGCGGTGCTGGGCATGCTGATCCATTTCCTGCTGGAAACCTGAGATGACGCTGACCTACCACCTGCAGATCGTCAACCTGCTGGCCGCCCTGCTGCTGCTGATCTCCTTCGCCATGCTGTCGCAGCGCCGTGTCGTCGGTCTGGTTACGCTGTTCGCCTGGCAGGGTGCGGCCCTGGCCTTGTCCACGGCCATCGTCGCCTGGTCCACCGGCCAGCATCACCTGTATTACTCGGCGGCCATAACCCTGGGCCTCAAGGTGATTGCCATGCCCTGGTACTTCTACCGCCTGGTGAAAAAACTCAACGTGAACCGGGTCGTGGAGCCGATGATCAACATCCCCACCACCATGCTGATCGGCATCGTGCTGGTGATCTTCGCCTTCAATCTGGCGCTGCCGATCTCAGAAATGTCCGGCACGGTGACGCGCTCGACCCTGGGCATCGCCATGGCCATCGTGCTGCTGGCTTTCCTCATGATGATTACCCGTACCAAGGCCATACCGCAGGTGATCGGCTTCCTGGCGATGGAAAACGGCCTGTTCTTCGCCGCCACCAGCGCCACCTACGGCATGCCGCTGGTAGTGGAACTGGGCGTGGCGCTCGACGTGCTGGTCGGCGTGTTTGTGCTCGGCATCTTCATCTTCCAGATCCGCGAGACTTTCGATTCGCTGGATCTCAAGCACATGGAAAAGCTCAGGGAAAAATAAGTCGTGGAAATATTCTGGCTACTCGGCATTCCATTGGCAGGCGGCCTATTCCTGGCCCTCTGGGGCAGCCGTAAGCATGCGCCCGAGATCAATGCGCTGTTCAGTTTCCTGACGCTGCTGGCAGCCGCGTTGCTGACGCACCGCATCATCGAGCAAGGCCCGATGATGGTGGGTGACGGCTGGTTCTTCATCGACTCGTTCAACGTTTTCCTGGTCGCACTGACCGCCTTCGTCGCCTTCACCACGGCGCTGTTTTCGCGCCCCTACATGCGCATCGAGCAGGAGCACGGCAAGCTCAACGAGCAGCGGTTGCGCCTCTACCACAGCAGCTACCAGATATTCATCGCCGCCATGTTGCTGGCGCTGACCACCAACAACATGGGCATCCTCTGGGTGTCGATGGAAGCGGCGACGCTCGCCACCGTGCTGCTGGTCTCGCTGTACCGCACCCCGGCCTCGCTGGAGGCAGCCTGGAAGTATTTCATCCTGTGCGGCGTCGGCATCGCGCTGGCGCTGTTCGGCACCATCCTGCTCTACTTCGCGGCGGAGAAGGTGCTAGGCTCGGGCGGCACCGCGCTATTGTGGACGCACCTGAACGGCGTCAAGGCGCAACTGGAGCCGACGGTGCTGTCGCTGGCCTTCGTCTTCCTGCTGGTCGGCTACGGCACCAAGGTCGGCCTGGCGCCGCTGCACAGCTGGCTGCCGGACGCCCACGCCGAAGGCCCGACACCGGTGTCCGCCGTGCTCTCCGGCCTGCTGCTTAACGTCGCGTTGTACGCGGTGATGCGCTCCAAGGTGCTGGTCGACGGCGCGCTCGGCAACGACATGGCCGGCAACCTGATGATGGGATTCGGCCTGTTCTCGGTGGTGCTGGCCGCCTTTCTGATCAAGCGCCAGACGGATGTGAAGCGCATGTTCGCCTATTCCTCGATCGAGCACATGGGCCTCATCACCTTCGCCTTCGGCATGGGCGGCGCGGTGGCCAACTTCGCGGCGCTACTGCACATGACCATGCACTCGCTGACCAAGTCCGCCATCTTCTTCGCCGTCGGCCACGCCACGCAAAAGGCCGGCACCCAGCTGATGGACGGCATCCGCGGACTGATCCAGACCAATCCCACCATCGGCTGGGGCCTGATGCTCGGCACCGTCGCCATTCTCGGCGTGCCGCCGTTCGGCGTATTCGCCAGTGAATTCCTCATCATCACCACCGCCATGCACGAGCATCCCTGGGCCACGCCCTTCCTGCTGCTGGCGCTGGGTGTGGCCTTCGCCTCCATCTTCGGCAAGGTGCAGCCGATGGTGTTCGGCGAGACCGAGCTACCGAAACTGCCTTACCAGCCCGCGCTGACGCCGGTGTTCCTGCATCTGGGCCTGGTGCTGATGCTGGGCCTGTTCATCCCGCCGTATCTCGCCGCCTGGTACAAACAGGCCGCGCAGCTTCTGGGAGGTTGAAATGAATATTGGCGAACACGACTGGAACCTCGACCCGCTCGGCCAGCACATCTGGCGCGGCCAGATGGAGACCGGCCAACTGCTCGCGCTGGCGCGCGCCGTCAAGGAAGAAGGCGGACAGCTCGTCGCCCTGTGGGGCTCGGACGACCGCCATCTACATGGTGGCTTCGGCATTCATGTCGCCTTGCTCACCGGCGCGGGACTCGCCTGGGTAAGCTGCGCCCTGCCGGCGGAAACGCCGGCCTACCCCCATCTCGCGCATATTTTCCCGCAGGCCGACCGCATGCAGCGCGCAACCTTCGATCTGCTGGGCATCACGGCCAGCGACGCAGTGGATGATCGCAAATGGCTGCGCCACGCGGTCTGGGCCAAAGACGAATTCCCACTGCGCAAGGATTTTTCTACGCTCGCCGCTCACCGTCCCTCCCCCCCCGAAGCCGACGCCTATCCCTTCATCCGCGTCGAAGGCGACGGCGTGCATGAAATTCCGGTCGGCCCCATTCACGCCGGCACCATCGAACCCGGGCATTTCCGCTTCTCCATCATCGGCGAGCGCATCCTCAAGCTGGAAGAACGGATGGGCTACACCCACAAAGGCACGGAAAAACGTTTCGAGGGCATGGATCTCGCCACCGGCGCCAAACTGGCCGGACGCGTCTCCGGCGAGTCCCACAGCGCCTACGCCTGGGCCTACTGCATGGCGGTGGAAACCGCCACCGCGAGTCAGGTGCCCGAGCGCGCCGTGTGGCTGCGCGCGCTGTTCCTGGAAATCGAGCGCATTGCCAATCACCTGGGCGACCTCGGCTATCTCGGCAACGATGTCGCCCTGTCTTTTGGCTTCATGCAGTTCTGGCGGCTGAAGGAAGACTGGCTGCGGCTGACTGCCAAGCTGTTCGGCCACCGCTACCTGTTCGACTGCATCGTGCCGGGCGGCGTCGCGGTCGACATCGCGGACGACGGCAAAGCTGAGCTCGTCGCTGCAACCGACCGCATCGAGGCGGAAGTGCGCTCGCTCAAGGCCATCTACGATGAACACGCCACCCTGCAGGATCGCTTCGCCAACACCGGCATCGTGAAACCTGACCTGGCCGCGCGACTGGGCCTGACCGGGCTGGCTGGACGCGCCAGCGCGCAGGCCTGGGATGCTCGCGCCCAGTTTCCGCAGGCACCTTACGATCAGCTCGACGTCAACATGGCGACGCAGCGTCAGGGCGACGTGCTGGCGCGCGCCGAAGTGCGCTTCGCCGAAGTCACCGAATCGCTGCGCCTGATCCGCAACTTACTGGCGCGTCTGCCGACAGGCGCCCTGCATGCGCCGCTCATCCCCGTTCAATCGGTGTGCGAAGGCCTCGGCTGGGTGGAAGGCTGGCGCGGAGAAGTGCTGGTGGCGGTGCGCATCGGCGCCGACGGCAAGCTCGACCGCGTGCATCCGCATGATCCGTCGTGGCAAAACTGGCCGCTGGTTGAAGTGGGCGTACTCGGCAACATCGTTCCCGACTTCCCGCTCATCAACAAATCATTCAACCTCTCCTACAGCGGACCGGACTTATAAGATGGCGACGCACCTGATCCTGCAGAAGATTTTCAAGACCGGTATCGTCTCCGAACCGATGCCGCAAGCCGACCTCGGTCTGCGCACGCGCGAGCAGGAACTGCATGCGGACATCCTCAAGGTGTTCGGTCAGGCGGTGACGATCCGTCACATTGACGCCGGCTCCTGCAACGGTTGCGAGCTGGAAATCCACGCCATCAACGGACCGCACTACAACATCGACGGCATGGGCGTGAAGTTCGCCGCCAGCCCACGCCATGCCGATGTGCTGCTGGTTACCGGCCCGGTCTCGCGCAACATGGAAGTCGCCCTGAAGCGTGCCTACGACGCCACCCCGGAACCCAAATGGGTGATCGCCATGGGCGACTGCGGCTGCACCGGCGGCATGTTCGGCGAAAGCTACGCGTCGTGCGGAAAGGTTTCCAACGTGATCCCGGTCGACGTCGAAGTGCCGGGCTGCCCGCCTGCGCCAACCGTGCTGTTGCAGGGCATCCTTGCCGCGGTCAGCAAGGACAAGAAAAACGCCTAGCCCGAGGTTGTTGCCCGGGCCAGGCCTGACTATGCCTTGGGTTTCCTGCCGGGACTGGCGGCCGGAATATATCCCGACACCCGGCACAACATGCCTTCAATTTTCCTGCCATTGATGAATCGCGTTGAGTGACACGCGATGATGTCTCCCCTTTTCGTCATTTCGGACAGGTAAACGCGCACGTCATCCAGTGGGATGCGGGTCGCTGCGGCGATCTCGGAATCGAGCTGTTCACCCCGACTTTTCAGGTAAGTGTGGATTTCCTGCATGGGTGGGACTCCTTGGTTTTGATGAATGGCAAGGCTTTGGCCGAGGCCGCCTTCGCCCAACGCAATTCGGCCCCTTCGTGCAGGCTTTCCAGAATGGCCGAAAAATCGAGCGGGAACTGTTCAGCGAGCGTCTCCGCCCGTTCTTCCAGTTGTTCCCAATCGAGAGGAATGCCGGTTTCGACAAATGCAAAAGCGATATGGTTGTCGCCACCGGGCACCGTCCCCACCTGCACGCGCCCCTCGAAGGCTTCGTTCAGCAAGTCCAGATGTCTCGACCAGAATTTCCTGGGGCCGGCGAAATTGGCGACGAGCAGGCCTCCCGGCCGGAGCCGGCGTCGCGCCGCCCGATAGAAGCCGCGATCGAGAAACCTGGGGGCGATGCCTTTGGAATCGAAACCGTCCAGCAGCAGAACGTCGGTATCGCCTTCGGTGGCGGGCAGAAAATCGGTGGCGTCATCCTGGATGATCGCCAGACGCTGATCGTCGGGGACGTTGAACTCACCACGCAGGGCGATGACATCGGGATCGATCTCAACCACGGTCAGGCGTGTGCGCGGCAGATGACGGTGGCAGAACTTGGCCAGCGAACCGCCCCCCAATCCGACCATCAACACATGGCCCGGGTTAGGCGCGAACAACAGAAAGGCCATCATTTTGCGGGTGTACGCAATATCGAGGGCGAAGGGATCGTCGATGCGCATGGAACTCTGGATGAAGTCCAGACTGAACAACAGTTGCCGCGTCTCGCCGTCGTCGATGATGAAAGGCCGGGCATAGCGGCCGGCCAGGATCTGCTCGTAGAGTCCCACCGGGTCGCTCTGCGCCGGTTCGAGCACGCGCACCTTGACCGGGTCGCCTGACACTTGGCCGGGCAACTCCAGTAGCGGGGTACGCCTTACGGAGCCGGGGATTCCTGAGTGAGACAAATTCTGCAAAGCCTATAAACGTCTGCCCGTTGCGCGGGCAAAAATATCGATTGATCGTTTGGCATCAAATGACACTCATATGATAATACAATTGCCATAATATTCACATCATGCAGACACTGGGCATTCCATGGAAAACCGTACCGCCAGGATGACGATCCTGATCGATCCGATCAAAAAACAAATCTTCGAAGACATCTGCGCCCAGCAGGACCTCACGTCATCCCAAGTGATTCGCAAGCTAATGCGCCAGTACATCATCGACAACGCGGGGTCGCGCGAGTTGCCCGAATGGCTGACCGGAGCTGCCAAGGCGGCAAGCAAATCGCAGTGAGTCGCGCGCGTCCATGAGCCCCAACAGCCAGGCCCTCCGTTTTCTGCGGCGGCGTATTCCGGCGTTCGAGTGCGAACCCGGATGTCATGACTGCTGCGGACCCGTCACCGCATCGAGCGAGGAAATGGCTCGGCTTCCGGAAAAAGGGGAGGCGGAGCATGCGGCAGCATTGGCCGGATTGAATTGTCCGCACCTGGGCGACCGAGGCTGCCAGGTCTACGCGGAACGCCCGCTGATTTGCCGCCTGTTCGGCACGACGCCACGACTCGCCTGCCCGAACGGCAAACGTCCCGAGGCGATGATCGACCCGGACATCGAGCAGCAGATCTACCGCTATTTCGAGACGACACGCCACGTACTGGTCTGATGAGCAAGCAGCCGTTTTTTTATTGGGAAGGCGAGACGCTGGTGCTCAATATCCTGGGCAAGCCCAGCGCAAAACAGGATGCCATCGGCAAACCCAAGGGCCATCAACTCAAGATCAGCGTCACCGCCGCCCCGCGCGCGGGCCGGGCAACCGATCACATGGTGCGATTTCTGGCGGAGGAATTCGGCGTGGCCACGGCTGACATCGAAGTCGTCTTCGGCCGCATGAATGTGAACAAGCAGCTGCGCATCCATTCCCCCAAACGGCTGCCGGCGGTCATCGCGCAGCAGGACCTGGTCTGACAGCCGCTTATCGGGTCAGTCCTGCATACAGCAGCGGCAGCTTCTCCGGCAGCCGCTGCACGTGGTCCACCACCATGAAGTTGTTCTGCCCGAAGATGCGGCTGACGTAGTTGTCGGCACGCGGATCGAGACTCATGCAGTAGGTCGTCACACCATGCTTGGCGACTTCCTCCACCGCTTTCTTGGTGTCGGCGCGCAGGTATTGCGGGTCGCGCACGTCGATGTCGGCCGGCTCGCAGTCGGTGATGACGATCAAGAGTTTTTTCGCCGAGCGCTGCAACTTAAGGTGATGCCCCGCGTGGCGGATCGCGGCGCCCATGCGGATTGAAAGCTGGCCGGTCATGCCGGCGAGTTTCGCTTTCGGCTCGTCGTCCCAGTGCTGGTCGAAGTCCTTGAAGCGGTAGTACTCGACGTCGCGACGGCCGTCCGAGCAGAAGCCGTGGATGGCGAACGGATCGCCCACCTTGTTGATCGCGTCGGCCAGCAGGCCTGCGTGCTGCTGGGTGAGTTCGCGCACCGAGTAATCCTGATCCTGCACTTTTTCGTTGGTCGACTCGGACAGATCGAGCAGCACCAGGATCGAGAAGTCGCGCGTCTTCCTCACCGAACGCATCATGATGCGCGGGTCGGGCTGGTTGCCCAGCCAGATGTCGATGAAGCTGGCGATCGCCGCGTTGATATCGATCTCGTCGCCGTCTTCCAGCTTGCGGATGCGCTGCACGCCCTGTGGCTGCATGGCGTCGAGCAGGAATTTCATGCGATGGATTTCGCACTTGTATTGGGCGGTGATGTCGTCGGTCGCCAGCAAATCGCCCGCTTTGGCGGGCTTCTCCAGCACCGTCGCCCAAGCCGGGCAATCGTCAGTTGTCGTGGTCGTCGTTGTCGGGCGAGGGATCAATATCTTCGTCGTGGGTGCTGACGGCAAGGACAAGTTTAGCCAATGCATCGTGCAAGCTGGCGATGTTGGGGTCACGGGTTAGCTCAAAACGGGTGAGCGCGGCCAGGCGGAGTTTGTCGAAGGCTTCGACGATACGTCCGTCTTTGTCAATCACACCTTCCGCCCAGCCTACAGTACTAGCGTAGCGGGCGGTTTCAGTGGTCAATTGGTCTATGGTCGCTACATCGACCGCACCTTCCAGTGCTGTGCGCATATCACGATAGAGATCGTTAAGTGTCATGTGTCGAGTTCCGTCATGGCTAGATGTTCTTTTCGATGATATGGGTTGGGATGTTGTCGATGCTCAACTGGTTTTTATCTTCCCAGTATTGGCGTAAGCCCGCATCACCTTTTTTTATCGCCCATTCGGCAAGCATGGGCCTTTCTCCAGCGGTGGAGAAATAAGGCACACCCATCCCACACGAGGTTTGCACGAGCTCAATCGCAAGATCAAAAATTTGCCGTGCACCGGGCAAGGGCTTGAAGTGAGAATAAAGTTCTTGCCATTCTGGGTCTTTTTGATGGATCACTCGAGCCGCGCCATAGAGACGAAGAATCAGCGGCACGCCCTCGAATGCACAAAACATAAGGGTCATGCGCGGGTCGAGTTGCACGTGCGCGGAGGTTTCGTTGCCACTGCCCGTGAGATTGAGCCAAATTACCCTGTTGTTGGACAAGACGCGCAAGGAGTCCATGCTCTTGGGCGAAACGTTCACCCGGCTATCCGCCGTTGCGGTTCCCACAAAGAAAACTTTCTGGGCCGCTATGAACGCAAGCAATGGCTCGGAAAGCGCGTCGGTTTGTTTTCCCATGGAACGTAAAGCGGCTCAGTCAGCCGCCGTGTCACTGCCTTCATCACCGTCCAAGTCGGGCTTGCCTTCGAGAAACACGCGGCTGGCGAGGATGTCTTCGGCTTCAAGGGTCATCAGATCGATTTTGCTGAGTGATTTGGAGGCGTTGGCAAACAGACGATTGGCCTGACGCAGACGCGCACGATCCAGCGCATTGCGCACCGAGCGTGCGTTGGCAAAATGCTCCAGCGTCATGCGTATGGTGATGTAGTCGAAGAAGGCTTTTTCGGCATCGGGGCTGAAGCGATAGTTTTGCGTGGCTAACATTAACTTGGCGATTTGCAGCAATTCTCCGGCACTGTAGTCGGGGAAATCGACGTGGTGTGCAATGCGCGAGCGCAGGCCAGGATTGCTGTGGAAAAACTTGTCCATGCGGTCTTTGTAGCCAGCCAGGATCACCACCAGATCGTCGCGGTTGTTTTCCATCACCTGGAGCAGAATCTCGATCGATTCCGCACCGTAGTCCCGTTCGTTTTCGGGCTTGTACAGATAATAGGCTTCGTCGATAAACAGCACGCCACCCATGGCTTTTTTAATCACTTCTTTGGTTTTGGGTGCGGTGTGGCCAATGTATTGGCCTACCAGATCATCGCGGGTGACGGAAACCAGATGGCCTCCGCGCACATAGCCAAGGCGATGCAAAATCTCGGCCATGCGCATGGCCACGGTGGTCTTGCCGGTACCGGGATTGCCGGTAAAGTTCATGTGTAGGGTAGGGGTCTCGGATGTCAGCGCAAATTGTTTACGCAACCGATCCACCAGTAGCAACGCTGCAATTTCGCGTATGCGTGTTTTGACGGGCTTTAAGCCGATGAGCTCTTGGTCGAGCTTGTCGAGGACTTCTTTTACGTTCGAGGCTTCGAATTCCGCCTCGAGATTGACTTGCATGTCGTCTGCCAACACGGTGGCGCTTGCATCATTTGTGTCATTCATGGCATCAGTTCCAGTTTTATAGCCTGAAAAACAGTGGCGGGTGAAAACTCCACCCGCCACTGTCACAGCGTATCTAATCCAGTCTGCTCACATCAAGTGAGCTGAATGACCAGATTAATAGCGCTCGCCTTCGGCCTTGTCGGTCGCGTAGGAATGGATGGAGTAACGAATGCAACGACCATCTGTTTCCTGGCGTACCAGACCGAAGCCGGGTTCGACTTTCGGACGGTTGACGATGTAGGACATGCACACGCTCTCCACTCCACGCACCGCGCTGAACGCAGTGACGCGAATATAGTGGCTGGGGTAAGTCTTACGGCAGTTGTTGATCTCCATCAAGATCCCGGCGGGATCTTTCAGGTCGAACATCGGATTGCCGAACATTTCCCAGTACGTGTTGCGCGGGTGCGGATCGTCAGTGTACTCGACACCGATCGCCCAGCCCTTGTCCAGCGCATACTTGATCTGCGCAGTGATCTGCGCATCGGTCAGCGGGGGCAGAAAGGAGAACTGTCCTTGCGTGACGATATTGCCATTGTTGGTCATCATGATTATTTCTCCTTGATTAATTGCTGGCCGTGGTGGACGCGACGAAGTCGGGGCTGTCGGTCGATTCGTAGTTGAAGGTAATGTCCTTCCACGTATCCAGACCGGCCTTGAGCGGGCTGCACCATTTGGCGGCGTCTTGCAGAATCTGCGGGCCTTCGTTCCAGATGTCGCGGCCTTCGTTACGTGCCTGGATCATGACTTCCAGCGCGGTACGGTTAGCAATTGCGCCAGCCTGAATGCCGTCCGGGTGGCCGATAGTGCCGCCGCCAAACTGCAGAACCACGTCGTCGCCCAGATACGTCAGCAACTGGTGCATCTGACCGGCGTGAATACCACCGGATGCGACCGGCATGCACTTGTTCAAGCCAGCCCAGTCCTGTTCGAAGAAGATGCCTTTTTCGAGCTGAACGGGGGTGTGCTGGTCAAGCAGGGTATCGTAGTAACCACGAATCATCATCGGATCGCCTTCGAGCTTGCCGACAACGGTACCTGCGTGGATGTGGTCGACACCGGCCATACGCATCCATTTGCAGATGACGCGGAACGCCATGCCGTGGTTCTTCTGACGCGAGTAGGTGGAGTTACCGGCACGGTGCAGGTGCAGGATCATGTCGTTGTCACGCGCCCATTTAGCCATGGACTGAATCGCGGTGTAGCCGATCACGAGGTCGATCATGATGATGATGGAACCGAGGCTCTTCGCGAACTCGGCACGCTTGTACATCTCTTCCATGGTCGCAGCGGTCACGTTCATGTAGTGACCCTTGACTTCGCCGGTCGCAGCAGAAGCCTTGTTCACAGCATCCATGCAATACAGGAAACGGTCACGCCAGTGCATGAAAGGCTGCGAGTTGATGTTTTCGTCGTCTTTCATGAAGTCCAGACCGCCCTTGAGCGCTTCGTAAACGACGCGGCCATAGTTGCGGCCCGACAGGCCCAGCTTCGGCTTGGTCGTTGCACCCAGCAGCGGACGGCCAAACTTGTCCATACGCTCACGCTCGACCACGACGCCGGTAGCCGGGCCCTGGAAGGTCTTGAGGTAGGCAAACGGAATGCGCATGTCTTCCAGACGCAGCGCCTTCACCGCCTTCATGCCGAACACGTTGCCGATGATCGATGCGGTCAGGTTGGGAATCGAGCCTTCTTCAAACAGGTCGATGTCATACGCGATGTAAGCGAAGTACTGCTGCTCGGTCTTGGTGCCGGGGCCGGTATTGGGAACCGGATCAACGCGGTAAGCCTTGGCGCGATACATTTCGCAGGCGGTCAAACGGTCAGTCCATACCACGGTCCAGGTCGCGGTGGAGGACTCACCCGCCACGGCGGCGGCGCATTCGTCCGCTTCCACGCCTGCTTGCGGGGTCATACGGAACATCGCCAGCACGTCGGTTTCTTTAATCTGGTAATCCGGATCCCAGTAACCCATTTTCTTGTACGGAATAACGCCAGATTTATAGCGCTCTTTCCCTTTTAGCTCTTCACTCATGTCAATTTCCTCATTAAGTAAGTAGGGGAGCCTCTGAAGACGCTCTTCGCGATTACGTAGAAATCTTTCAGAAGTTCCTTTGGGGTACTACGAAAAACATCTTGCCTGGATATAAGGTCGGGTTTCCGTGCAACGCCCCAGCGGCCTGACACGATGAGACGCATCTTGCAGGAGACAAATCATCAATAACAGTCGATATTTTCTATTTCTAAGATAGACTATGGTCTATGTATTGATTGAGCCTGAAGCCTCACGATGCGCCACCACACCACCTTCCGTCAGCTCGAAATCTTCGAATCCATCGCCCGCCTCGGCAGCTTCACCCGGGCCTCCGAAGAGCTGTACCTCACGCAGCCCACCGTCTCCATGCAGATCAAAAAACTGACGGAGAGCGTGGGCGCGCCGCTGATCGAACAGGTCGGCAAGAAAATCCACCTCACCCCGGACGGCCAGCAACTGGCGGTCGCCACCCGCGAAATTTTCGGCATCCTCGACCGCTACACCATGTCGGTGGACGAACGGCGCGGACTGAAGCAGGGCAAGCTGAGCCTGATGGCGATCACCACCGCCTCGTATTTCGCCCCGCGCCTGCTGGGCGAATTTTCCAAGCTGTATCCCGGCATCGACGTCAGCCTGCGCGTCACCAACAAGGAACAGGTGCTCGCCAGCATGGCCGACAACCTCGACGACCTCTACTTCGTCGGCCAGCCGCCCGAAGACATCGACGTCGTCGCCACCCCCATCATGGACAACCCCATCATCGTGCTCGCCGCGCCGGATCATCCGCTGGCGAACAAAAAGAAAATCCCGCTCGAACGCATCGCGCGGGAAACCTGGCTGATGCGCGAAAAAGGCTCCGGTACGCGCAACGCCATCGAGCGGCGCTTTGCCGAACACACCCTCACCATCCACCCCCGCCTGGAACTGGGCAGCAACGAGGCCATCAAGCAGGCCATCCTCGCCGGCCTCGGCATCTCCGCCCTCTCCCGCCACGCCCTCAACCTCAACCAGCCCGGCCAATTCGCCGAGCTCAACGTCGAGGGCTTCCCCATCCTGCGGCATTGGTACGCGGTCTATCCGGCCGGGCGGCAGTTGTCGGTGGTGGCGCGGGCGTTTCTCGATTACCTGCTCGGGCGGGGGGAGGCGGCGCCAGCGAGAGCTGGCAAGGAGAAAAAATGAAGTCAGCCGCATGAGTGCTTATCAGGAACTGGCCAAGATGGTTGAAAAGGGATGTCTAGTTCCAACAGGTAAGTGCGGGCGGAGTGGTGGGTATGTTGTTGCGTGGTAGATTGGACAATAAGAACTGGGAGCAGCGTCACTTCACCCACGGGAAAACCGTGGTCTGTCCCGAGTTGTTTAATGGCAACTGGGTGGGGATATGCCATTGATCAAATCTACGATCAGCTTGCAGAAGACCTACAGCGACTGACATGCCTCATTGAACGCTCAATCACACGACGGAATGGAATGGAATGGGCTGGTGGTATTCGTTCAGCAGATTTTTTAGTAAACGCCGTCCTTCAACAGGACAAGCTGGCGGGCCTTATGGCGGATTCAGGGTATGCGCATTTTTGGATACCAACACAGTAGTGTCCGGTTAAATTGAGCCGCACAGGCTGTGAAGCCACTATCGATGCGGGTTTTGAGCGATTCATGGGTGTCCACGATTTGAATTTCAATTTGCACATTTGCGATGCTTCCGGGTTTGATGAACCTGGAGTA
>JBGSZD010000176.1:0-3908 GCA_041750575.1 Thiobacillus sp.
GGCGCCGGTGTCGGTTTGACGGCGGCGGGCTGCGGCGGCGTCGCGGCGGTTACCGGCGCAACCGTTTGCTCGGCTGCCATGCCGGGTGGGTCGAGCAGCATGGTGTATTCACGCACCAGCCGGCCCGAGGCCCAGCTCAGTTCGACCAGCATGTCGACGAAAGGATCGTTGACCGGGCGGCTGGAAGTAACTTTCAGCACAGCCTTGCCGTTGGGCTTTTTCTCGACCGCGAAGCGCAGGGAAGACAACACCGGGGCAAATTCGACGCGCGCATCACGGAACGCCTGGTCGGAAGCGAGGCTGGCCGACAGGCTGTCCAGCTCGGCCTTGTCCGCGGCAAACAGTTCGATTTCCGCCGCAAGCGGCTGGCCCAGCGCCGAGGTGACCGACAACTTGCCCAACCCGGCGGCATTCGCCATCAGCGGCACGGCGATCAGACCGGCGGCCATCAGTTGGGTAGTGAAGCGCTTCAATTTCATCCCGTTTCTCCCTTTTCACCCCGCGTGGCGGGGCTGTTGAATCCTTGACGCCACTATTGACGGCTCGCCAGGCGCAATCTTTAGAGCATAAACCGCACCAGCCCTGGCTTTATTCCAGAAACCCTAGCACCAATCAGGCTTCCAGCACTATCCGCAGCATGCGGCGCAAGGGCTCTGCCGCGCCCCACAGCAGCTGGTCGCCCACCGTGAACGCGGTCAGGTACTGCGGCCCCATGTTGAGCTTGCGCATGCGACCAATCGGCACGGTGAGCGTGCCGGTCACCGCCGCCGGGGTGAGTTCGCGCATGGTGATCTCGCGGTCGTTCGGCACCACTTTCACCCATTGGTTGTGCGCGGCGATCAGGCTGTGGATGTCGGCCAGCGGCACGTCTTTCGTCAGCTTGATGGTTAGCGCCTGCGAATGGCAGCGCATCGCGCCGACGCGTACGCACAGGCCGTCGATCGGAATCGGGTTGTCGCTGCGGCGCATGATCTTGTTGGCTTCGACCTGCGCCTTCCATTCTTCCTTGCTTTGCCCGGACTCGAGCGCAACATCGATCCACGGAATCAAATTCCCCGCCAACGCCACCGGCCAGGCGTCGGTCGGATAGCGGTCGGAACGGATGAAGTCGGCCACTTTTTTGTCGATTTCCAGAATCGCTGAGGCCGGGTCGTCGAGCAGATGCTGCACTTCGGCGTTGATTGCGCCCATCTGCTGAATCAGCTCGTGCATGTTGCGCGCGCCGGCGCCGGAAGCGGCCTGGTAGGTCATCGGCGACACCCATTCGACCAGTCCGGCGTCGAACAGCCCACCCATCGCCATCAGCATCAGCGACACCGTACAGTTGCCGCCGACGTAGGTCTTGACGCCCTTGGCGATGCCGTCGGTGATGACGTTCTTGTTGACCGGGTCGAGGATGATGATGGCATCGTCCTTCATCCGCAGCGTCGAAGCGGCATCGATCCAGTAGCCGTTCCAGCCCGCCGCGCGCAGCTTCGGATACGCCTCCTTGGTGTAGTCGCCGCCCTGGCAGGTGATGATGGTGTCGCATTGCTTCAGGTCATCGATGCTGTTGGCATCCTTCAGCGCCGGCACGTCGCGACCGATGTCGGGCCCCTTGCCGCCGACGTTCGAGGTGGTGAAAAACACCGGATCGATCAGGTCGAAATCGCGCTCTTCCTTCATGCGGCCCATCAGCACGGAACCCACCATCCCGCGCCAGCCGATCAAACCTACTTTCATCATCTTTAGTCTCCAAAAACCTATCTGCGAAGGACGCGAAGATCACGAAGGAGAATTTATCTTCGCGTTTCTTCGCGTCCTTCGCGGATAAAAATCACATTGCCTTCACCACCGCGTCGCCCATTTCGCTGCACGACACCTTGTTCGTGCCCTCGGTCCAGATGTCGCCAGTGCGATAGCCTTGCGAAATCACTTTCTTCACTGCGTTCTCGATGCGGTCGGCGGTGGCCAGATCAGCGAAGGTGTAGCGATACATCATCGCCACCGACAGAATCGTTGCCAACGGATTGGCCAGATTCTTCCCGGCAATATCAGGCGCGGAGCCGTGGATCGGCTCGTACATGCCCTTGTTGTGTTCGTCCAGCGAAGCCGACGGCAGCATGCCGATCGAACCCGACAGCATCGACGCCGCATCAGATAGAATGTCGCCGAAGATGTTGCCGGTGACGATGGTATCGAACTGCTTCGGCGCACGGATCAGTTGCATCGCTGCATTGTCGACATACATATGGGAAAGCGCGACCTCGGGGTAATCCTTCGACACCTCGATCATCACTTCCTTCCACAGTTCCGAACATTCCAGCACGTTGGCCTTCTCGACCGAGCACAGTTTTCTGCCGCGCTTCATCGCGATGCCGAACGCGACATGGGCGACGCGGCGCACTTCGGATTCAGAATACAGCATGGTGTTGAAGCCAACGCGCTCGCCATTCCTGACCTCGATGCCGCGCGGCTGGCCAAAATACACGTCGCCGGTCAGTTCGCGCACGATCATGAGGTCGAGTCCGGACACCACGTCCGGCTTTAGCGACGATGCCGACGCGAGTTCGGGGTATAGCAAAGCCGGGCGCAGGTTGGCGAACAGATTCAGTTCCTTGCGGATGCGCAAGAGACCGCGCTCGGGGCGCAGCGGGCGGTCGAGCGTGTCGTACTGCGGGCCCCCGACGGCACCGAGCAGTACCGCATCGGCTTCACGCGCTAGCTTCAGCGTCGCCTCCGGCAGCGGATCGCCTGCTGCGTCATAACCCGCGCCGCCGATGTGCGCGGTTTCCATTTCGATTTTTGCGCCTTCGGTCTTCAAGACGCCCAGAACCTTGACTGCCTGTGCGACGATTTCCGGGCCGATGCCGTCACCGGGCAATACTGCAATTTTCATTGTTGTGATCCACTAAATAACCAGGGTGCGTCGACTTTGCGCCGCTCTTCATACATCTTGATTTTGTCGGCCTGAAGCAGGGTCAGGCCAATGTCGTCAAGTCCGTTCAACAGGCGGTGCTTGCGCCCGCCATCCACGTCGAACGCCATCATCGCGCCGCCGGGTGTGGTGACGGTCTGCTTGTCCAGGTCGACATGCAGGCGATAGCCCTCGGCCACCTCGCATTCGCGAAACAGTCGATCCACCACGGCAGCGTCGAGCACGATGGGCAGGATGCCGTTCTTGAAACAGTTGTTGTAGAAGATGTCGGCGTAGGACGGCGCGATGATGGCGCGGATGCCGTAGTCTTCCAGCGCCCACGGTGCATGCTCGCGGCTCGATCCGCAGCCGAAATTATCACGCGCCAGCAGCACCGAGGCGCCGGCATAGCGCGGAAAATTCAGCACGAATTCAGGATTCGGCTGGCGCGTGGCCGGGTCCATGCCCGGCTCGCCGTGGTCGAGATACCGCCATTCGTCGAACAGGTTGGGACCGAAGCCGGCACGCTTGATCGACTTCAGGAACTGCTTGGGAATGATGGCATCGGTGTCGACGTTGGCGCGGTCGAGCGGCACCACCAGCCCGTCGAGCGTGGTGAATGCAAGCATTGTTACTTGCTGCCGGCACGTTCGATCGCGCTGCCGGCCTTCTCGATATCCTGCCCCACGCCCTGGATGGTGTTGCAACCCGCCAGCGTCAAAACAGCGGCAATCAAAACGGCGATCATCGGTTTCATGGTGTTCTCCTTAAAAATGACGTACATCGACAAAATGTCCCGCGCAGGCGGCGGCGGCGGCCATCGCCGGGCTGACCAGATGGGTGCGCCCGCCCTGCCCCTGCCGCCCTTCGAAATTGCGGTTGGAGGTTGACGCACAGCGTTCGCCCGGCGCCAATTGGTCAGGGTTCATCGCCAGACACATCGAACAGCCCGCCAGACGCCATTCGAACCCGGCGTCGAGGAAGATCTGCGCCAGCCCCTCGGCCTCGGCCT
>JBGSZD010000177.1:0-7805 GCA_041750575.1 Thiobacillus sp.
TGCGCGACGCGGCGGATGTCGCTGCGCGCGTCGGTCGCGGCGAATTCGACGCGCACCTCGACGAGCACGGCCCGAACGAACTCGCCGCGCTGGCACGCGCGTTCAACCGCATGAGCACCGATCTGGCAGAACAGGAAAGCAACCGCGCGCTGCTGCTCGCCGGCCTGTCGCACGACCTGCGCACGCCGCTCACCCGCCTGCGCTTAGCGATCGAAATGCAGGTGGGCGACGCGCGCGAATGCGAAGCGATGATTCGGGACATGGACGACATGGAGTCGCTGACGCGCCAGTTCACGGCGTTCGCGCGCACCGACGCGGAAACGCCGGCAAGCATTGACGTCGATGCGCTGTGCCATGAACTCGCCGCGAGCTTCGTTCAGCGCGGTCTGTCAGTCAGCGTGCATGGCACGGCGGGCACGGCCACGCTTCCCGCGAACGGCCTCAAGCGCAGCCTGACCAACCTGCTGGAAAACGCCCACCACTACGGCCAGTCGCCGGTGGAACTCGAACTCGCACGCACGGCGGACACGATCCGCTTCACTGTCGTCGACCACGGTACAGGCTTGCCGGAAACCGAACTGGAAGCCGCGAAGCGGCCGTTCTATCGTGGCAACGCCGCGCGCACCGGTGCGCAGGGAACGGGGCTGGGGCTCGCCATCGTCGAGCGCTACGCACGCCAGCATGGCGGCAGCCTGGAACTCAGTAATCGCAGCCCGGGTTTGGCCGCGCGCCTGAGTCTGCCGCTGGCAGGCCGAGGATATCCCGCGCCACCGCTTCGGCAACCTTGATGCCATCCACGCCGGCCGAGAGGATGCCGCCCGCGTAGCCCGCGCCCTCCCCCGCCGGATACAGGCCTTTCACGTTGACGCTCTGGAAATCGTCGCCGCGGGTGATGCGCAGCGGCGACGAGGTGCGCGTCTCGACGCCGGTCAGCACGGCATCGTGCATGGCAAATCCCTTGATCTGCTGGTTGAACGCGGGCAACGCTTCGCGGATCGCCTCGATGGCGTAAGCGGGCAACGCGGTCGCCAGGTCGGTCAGGCGCACGCCCGGTTTGTACGAAGGTTCGACGCTGCCGAGTTGGGTGGAGGGTTTGCCGGCGAGAAAGTCGCCGACCAACTGACCCGGCGCTTCGTAATCGCCACCGCCCAACTCGAACGCGCGCGCTTCCAGCCTGCGCTGCAGTTCGATACCGGCCAGCGGCCCGCTGGGGTAATCCGCAGGCGTGATGCCGACGACAATGCCGGCGTTGGCGTTGCGCTCGTTGCGCGAATACTGGCTCATGCCGTTGGTCACCACGCAGTTCGGCTCCGACGTTGCGGCAACCACGGGGCCTCCGGGACACATGCAGAAGCTGTACACCGACCGGCCGTTCTTGGCGTGATGCACCAGCTTATAGTCCGCCGCGCCCAGCAGCGGGTTGCCCGCATTTGGCCCCAGCCGAGCCTGGTCGATGAGGGATTGCGGATGCTCAATGCGGAAGCCGACGGAGAACGGCTTCGCTTCCATATACACGCCGCGTGCGTGCAGCATCTCGAAGGTGTCGCGTGCGCTGTGGCCGAGTGCGAGAACGACGTGATTGCTCCGTAGCGTCTCGCCGCTGGCGAGCGTCACACCGCGCAGCTGTCCGTCTTCGATCAGCACATCGGTCACGCGCTGCTGAAAGCGGACCTCGCCACCCAGGGCTTCGATCTCGTGGCGCATGGTTTCGACCATGCCGACCAGGCGGAAGGTGCCGATATGCGGTTTCGACACGTACAAAATTTCCTCGGGTGCGCCCGCTTTCACGAACTCGGTCAGCACCTTGCGCCCGTAGTGCCTGGGATCCTTGATCTGGCTGTAGAGCTTGCCATCGGAAAACGTGCCCGCGCCGCCCTCGCCGAACTGCACGTTGGATTCGGGGTTGAGGATGTGCTTGCGCCACAAGCCCCAGGTGTCCTGGGTACGCTCGCGCACGGCCTTGCCACGCTCCAGCACGATCGGCTTGAAACCCATCTGCGCCAGCACCAGCGCGGCGAAGATGCCGCAGGGGCCAAAGCCGACGACCAGCGGGCGGCCGGTCAAATTCTCCGGCGCCTGCCCGACAAAACGATAGGCCATGTCGGGCGTCGGTGCGAGATGGCGGTCGTTGCGGAATTTCTTCAGCAGCACTGTCTCGTTATTAACCTCAAGATCGACTACATAAACCATCAACAGCGCGTGTTTTTTTCGCGCGTCGTAACTGCGCTTGAAAATGCTGACGCTGAGCAGCGCATCGTCCGCCAGCCCAAGGCGTTGCAGAATCGCCGCGCGCAGTGCTTCAGGCGGATGGTCGAGCGGCAGTTTGAGTTCAGTCAGTCGCAGCATGGTGTTGGCTCAAGGTGGTATCGGTTAATCTGTCATTGCGAGGCTCGCAGAGCCGTGGCAATCCAGAGTCCGTCTATGCCGCTACGGTTCTGGATTGCTTCGTTACACTCGCAATGACGGCTGCATCGGATTAATCAACGGCGCGTAAATAATTCAACGCGCCCTGCCCTGCTACGCGGCCACTTGCAAAACAGGCCGTCAACAAATAGCCGCCGGTGGGTGCTTCCCAGTCCATCATTTCGCCTGCGCAAAATACGCCTGGCAACTTTCGCAGCATCAGGTTGGCGTCGAGCGACTCGAAGCACACACCGCCTGCACTGCTGATCGCTTCGTCGATGGGACGCGGTGCGGACAGAATGATTGGCAGCGATTTTATCGCGTGGGCGAGCTGGATCGGGTCGTTCAATTGTTCCGCCGACAACACTTCGCGCAGCAAAGCCATCTTCGCGCCCTTGATGCCGGCACGGCTTTGCAGGTGACTGGACAGCGAACGCGAACCACGCGGGTGGGCGACTTCGGCGATGACCCGTTCAAGCGGCTTGTCCGGCGCCAGGTCGAGTTGCACGGTCACTGTGCCCTGCGCTGCGCCATTTGCAAGAAAGGTGTCGCGCAGCGGTGCCGATAGCGCATAAACCAGGCTGCCCTCGAAGCCGGTATCGGACAGCATCAGTTCGCCCTTGCGTTCATGGATGCGCCCAGCCGCATCGGTGAATCGTAGCGCCACGGTTTTCAGTGGCTGACCGGCAAAGCGACTGCGCAGATGTTCGCTCCAGCCGCCTGCCACATCGAAGCCGCAATTCGCCGGCTGCAAGGGTGCAACGTCGATGCCCTGCTGCGCCAGCAAGGTCACCCAAGCGCCATCCGATCCCAGTCTTGCCCAGCTGCCGCCGCCCAGCGCCAGCACCACCGCGTCGGCTTCGATGCAACGCTCCCCTTCGGGCGTCGCGAAACGCAGCGCACCCGACTCATTCCAACCCAGCCAGCGATGCCTCACATGAAACCGCACGCCAGCTCCGCGCAGGCGATGCAACCAGGCGCGCAGCAGTGGCGCGGCTTTCATCTCCTTGGGAAACACGCGCCCCGACGAACCGACGAAGGTCTCGACACCCAGTTCGTGTATCCAGTCGCGCAGCGCAACAGGGGAAAAAGCATCGAGCAGCGGCTTCACAGCAGAAGCGCGCGCGCCATAGCGCGACAGGAAAACGTCGAACGGCTCGGAATGGGTGATGTTCATGCCGCCCACGCCGGCCAGCAGGAACTTGCGGCCGACCGAGGGCATGACATCGTAGAGATCGACTTCAATTCCTCCGCGGGAAAGGACTTCGGCGGCCATCAATCCTGCCGGCCCGCCACCGATGACAACAGCCTTGCTTGTCGGCAGTCGGTCCATCAATGCGTCAGCTTCAGCAGTTGCGCGCTGCGCGCGAACACATCCGGCCCGACGCCCAGTGCCTGCTTCAGCGCCACATCGCGATCCCAGTGATTCGGGATGGCGTGGATGCGCCGCATCTCCTCCAGCGTGAGATTCAGGGGGAAATACCAGGACGAGGTCAGCACCATGTCGGACAAGGGATAGTCCGACCCGTACAGTAGCCTCCCCTTGAGTTCCGGCATGCGCAAGGCTTGGTCGAGATAGCCCAGCTTGTTGAGTTGGGTCAGGCTGGAAATATCGGTGTAGAGATTGGGGTGCTGCGCGAACATCGGCAGGATGCGCTTGAAATTGTCTTCGCCCGCATTATGGCCCGTGGTGGCGATGTGGCCCGCAATGACGGTGACGCCTAGCGAGAGCGGCAAGCTGAGCCGCTGCGGATCGCCGTATTCATCTCGCGCGCCGCTGAACGAACGCTCCTGCCCGGTGTGGCTCAGCAGCGACAGGTCGAGTTCGCGCAGCTTGCGGTAGAACAGGACGAGCTTGGGGTCGGCGGGATCGATGTGCTGGATATTCGGAATCCACTTGATCAACACGGCGCCCTGCTGCTTGGCCTCTTCCAATCGTTGCAGCGCATCCTTGCGGTAGGGATTGACGCTGGCCCCGAAGTAGAAGACATCCGGGTAGCGCCTCACCTGCTGCAACACGTATTCGTTCGGGATATAGACCTCGGTGCGAGCGCGATCCAGTTCGCCGTTCGAATCGACTGCACCATCGAGCGCGAGCAGTACCGCCCCATCGACATGACGCGACGCACGCAGTTTTACGGCAAGCTTGTCGGCCACCACCTGGTCGCCGTGCTGCGCCAGTTCCTCACGCGAGGTGTCGAATCCCGCCAGAAAAAAATCGAAACGGTAGTTATTGAGCAGAAGCGGCGAAACGTAACACCCGCTACCGCCGTTGCCAAAGCCCGCAAGGTGAACGTGCATGTCCACGATGCGAGTTTCTGGCAGGGGTGCCGGCAGTGCGGCCGGGCCGGCGTAGAGAGCCGCACGAACGCCCAGTGCCAGCGCGGCCAATATCAGAAGCAGGCTTGCGAGGCGCTTTCCGTGAAAGGCGATGCGTGGAGGTACGCTCATGACGTCAGGTTTCAGTCGATCCTGATTTGAGCCACGCGAAATTTCTTGCCGAATGACGCACGTACTACGCCCGCTCTGTCAGGTCTGCAATTCACTTCGATTCGCGCGTCGCGGGCAGGCCATTTCTCCGGGTCGATCCCCGCTGCGCGGGGCCCTCGCCCAACGGCTCAATTGCCTTATTCCCACTCAATCGTCGCTGGCGGCTTGCCGCATATGTCGTAAACGACGCGGTTGATGCCGCGCACTTCGTTGATGATGCGGTTGGAGACCTTGCCGAGCAAGGTGTAGGGCAGTTCGGCCCAGTGCGCGGTCATGAAGTCGCTTGTAACGACGGCACGCAGGGCAACAACGTAGTCGTAGGTACGGCCATCGCCCATGACGCCGACGGACTTAACCGGCAGGAAGACGGCAAAGGCCTGGGAGGTTTTCTCGTACCAGCCGGCAGCATGTAGCTCCTCGATGAAGATGGCATCCGCCCGGCGCAGCAGGTCGGCGAATTCGCGCTTCACCTCACCAAGGATGCGCACACCGAGTCCGGGGCCGGGGAAGGGATGGCGATAGACCATGTCGTGCGGCAGGCCCAGGGCGACGCCGAGTTCGCGCACTTCGTCCTTGAACAATTCGCGCAGCGGTTCCAGCAACTTCAGGTGCAAGGTATCGGGCAGGCCGCCGACATTGTGGTGGCTCTTGATGGTGTGCGCCTTCTTGGTCTTGGCGCTGGCCGACTCGATGACGTCGGGGTAGATGGTGCCCTGCGCCAGCCACTTGGCCTTGGGCAGTTTTTCGGCTTCTTCCTGGAACACGTGGACGAATTCGCGGCCGATGATCTTGCGCTTCTGTTCGGGGTCGGACACGCCGGCCAGCGCATCCATGAAACGGTCGCGTGCGTCGACGTGGATGACCTTGACGCCGAGGTTGTCTGCGAAGGTCTGCATCACCTGTTCGGCCTCGTTCAGCCGCAGCAGGCCGTTGTCGACGAACACGCAGGTGAGTTGCTGGCCGATGGCGCGATGCAGCAGCGCGGCGACCACCGAGGAATCGACGCCGCCGGACAGGCCAAGGATGACTTCGTCGCTACCGACTTCGGAGCGCACGCGGCCGATGGCTTCGTCGACGTAATCGGGCATGTTCCAGTCGCCCGCGCAGCCGCACAGATCGCGCACGAAGCGGTTGAGGATGTTTTTACCTTGAAGCGTGTGGGTGACTTCGGGGTGGAACTGCACGCCGTAAAACTTGCGATCCTCGTCGGCCATCGCGGCGATCGGCGTGGCGGCATTGCTTGCCATCACCTTGAAGCCTGCCGGCAGCGCGGTGACCTTGTCGCCGTGGCTCATCCACACATCAAGCAGGCCGTGGCCTTCGTCGTTGACGCGATCCTGAATGTCGCGCAACAGCGCGGTGTGGCCGTGCGCGCGGATTTCGGCGTAACCGAATTCGCGCTTGGCAGCGCTTTCCACCTGGCCGCCGAGCTGCGCCGCCATGGTCTGCATGCCGTAGCAGATGCCCAGCACCGGCACGCCGAGCGTGAACACCACATCAGGCGCGCGCGGCGTTTCGTCCTCGTACACCGAGTTTGGGCCGCCCGAAAGAATGATCCCGGCTGGCGCGAAGTCGCGCACGAATTGCTCGGTCACGTCGTTGGAATGCAGTTCGCAATAGACACCGGCCTCGCGCACGCGACGGGCGATGAGTTGGGTGTACTGGGAGCCGAAATCGAGGATGAGGATTTTCTGGTGCATGGCGAGATAGGGGGCAGGATTCAGGGGCAGGATTCAGGGCGACAAGACAAGCGGCCAATAAAGAAAAAGCCGCGCACAGCGCGACTTTCCCTGACCCCTGAATCCTGGTCCCTGATCCCTCTCATTCAACGCGATAGTTCGGTGCTTCCTTGGTGATCTGCACATCGTGCACGTGCGATTCGCGCACGCCAGCCGAGGTGATTTCGACGAATTCTGCTTTGGCATGCATGTCGGTGATGGTGGCAACACCGAGGTAGCCCATGCTGGAACGTAGGCCGCCCATCAACTGGTGGATCACGCCGAGCACGCTGCCCTTGTAGGGCACGCGGCCTTCGATGCCTTCTGGCACGAGCTTTTCGGCGCTCTTTTCGTTGTCCTGGAAATAACGATCGGACGAGCCCTGCTGCATCGCACCGAGCGAGCCCATGCCGCGATAAGACTTGTAGGAACGCCCCTGGAACAATTCGACTTCGCCTGGGGCTTCCTCGGTGCCGGCCAGCAGGCCGCCAAGCATGACGCAATGGGCGCCGGCGGCGATGGCCTTGGCGATATCGCCAGAATAACGGATGCCGCCGTCGGCAATCACCCCGACGCCACTGCCCGCGAGGGCTTCTGCCACATTGGTGACGGCGGTAATCTGCGGCACGCCCACGCCCGCAACCATGCGGGTGGTGCAGATCGAGCCGGGGCCGATACCGACCTTGACCGCGTCGGCGCCGTGTTCGACCAGTGCCGCCGCCGCCGAGGCGGTGGCGATGTTGCCGCCGATGACCTGTACGCCGGGGAAGTTCTGCTTGACCCATCTGACGCGATCCAGCACGCCTTTGGAATGACCGTGCGCCGTATCGACAACGATCACATCGACCCAGGCCGCCGCCAGTGCGGCCACGCGCTCTTCGGTGCCTTCGCCGGTACCGACCGCCGCGCCCACGCGCAAACGGCCCATCGCGTCTTTGCACGCCAGCGGATGCTCGCTGGATTTCTGGATATCCTTGACGGTAATCAGCCCACGCAGCTCAAATGCATCGTTCACCACCAGCACACGCTCCAGCCGGTGCTTGTGCAACAGCGCCATCGCCTCGTCTCGGTTGGCGCCTTCCTTCACCGTCACCAGTCGCTCTTTCGGCGTCATGATGTTGGCCACGGGCTGATCGAGCCGGGTTTCGAAGCGCAGGTCGCGGTTGGTGACGATGCCGACCACCTTGCCGCCGT
>JBGSZD010000178.1:0-6714 GCA_041750575.1 Thiobacillus sp.
AGCGCAAGATTCGAGACCGCATTGCCGAGCTGCAGAAGGAAATTACCGCGATGGAGGCGGATCGCAAGACGCAGCGCGCCCGGCGGCAGGCGCATCAGGGGCTCGCCAGCGTGGCGCTGGTGGGCTACACCAACGCAGGCAAGTCCACCCTGATGCGCGCACTCACGGGCAGCGAGGTGCTGGTCGCCAACAAACTCTTCGCGACGCTCGACACCACCGTGCGCACGCTGTACCCAGAGAGCATCCCGCGCGTGCTGGTGAGCGATACGGTGGGTTTTATCAAGAACCTGCCGCACGGGCTGGTCGCGTCGTTCAAGTCGACGCTGGAAGAGGCGCTGGATGCGTCGCTGCTGCTGCATGTCATCGACGCCAGCGATCCGGGCTTTGAACGGCAGATCGAAGCCACCGAAACCGTGCTGAACGAGATCGAAGCGCAGGACGTGCCGCGTATCCGCATTTTCAACAAGATCGACCACGTCGGCGACGCCGCGGCGCAAGCCGAACGCGAAGCCGCGCTGCGTGCCGAGTACCCCGGCTGCATCGTGATGAGCGCGCGCCGCCCCGACGACATCGCGAAGCTGCACCAGGCGATCGTTGCGTTTTTCCAGAAAGACCTGGTCGAGGCCGAGCTGTTTCTGCCCTGGTCGGCCCAGCAACTGCGCGGGGAGCTATTCGCGCGCTGCGAAGTGCTGGACGAGCGCGCCGACGAGGACGGTGCGTTCTTCCGCGTCCGCGGCGAGCAGGGGGCATTGGATAGCCTGTGTGAGCAGTTGAACCAGGCGGGCTGAGGCGGATCGCTTGTAGCACCCCGTCGCCCCCCAACATGGGCATCAAAGGGGCCGAGTTCGGAATAAAACGCTGTGGCGGCACTAGCGGCGGGCTCACCACGGGCACATGTACAAAATGAAAAAAGCCGACTCTTACCAAGTCGGCTTTTTAATCCAGCGAGGCTTAGTTGATTAAGCAGTCTTGCGACGACGCATAGCGGCAAGACCTGCCAGACCAATACCCAGCAAAGCCAGGGAAGCAGGCTCGGGCGCAGGATTGGGATCAACGATCACACCACCTTCCTGCTCGAATCCCGCATATCTGACGTTTTGCTGTGAGTTATTGAAGAAGCCGAACTCGCCGGCTGTGAATGTCGAGTCGTTCACAGTGATATTCCACAACTCGGTCGCCCCCTGTTTGACGACGATATGAATCTCGCCCGGGTTCAAATTGAAATCCAGAAGAAAGTCATACAGAACGTTGTCCACCCAGCCCGCGGTGCTCGAATGGTTCGTTGCAAGTAAACTCATGTCGCCCAAGCTCGACTGATTCTCCCAAAACTCTTCGAGCGACAAATCGACAAGCCCATTGTTACCCGCACCATCAAACTTCTTGATGCTCATGCCTTCAGCAGCAGTCGTACCCACATACCCTTGTGTGCCCTGCTTCCAGTCGAACAAATAAAAATTGCTCGAGTTCTGATAGCCGAAAACAAAACCCATGTAATCATCGTCGCCGCCTGTTTCGAGAACTTGCCACGAGCCCTGGATCGAATAGCTGGTCTGATTAAGATTATTCAGATAAAAGGACGGGTCGGCGTTGATTACTTGCTGGACTGCTGTATTACCTGGTTCCAAAACCCAACTCCCAGCGGCTTGCCCGCCAGGGAAATTCAGAGTCAATGCTGACCAACTCGACAGATCGATGGGAGCCGCGTCAACAGTTGATACCGCAGCCAACATCAATGCGGAAATCATAAACTTGCTTGAAATTGCTTTCATGGTCGTCCCCCTCTGGTAGTAAATGCTCAACGAAAAACGCATCTAGGCTGAAATCAAGAGCAGTGAATGGCTGACATGCCGCATTACTCGTGCCAGAAACAATTCCAAGTAATTTAATTATTAATTAACAATTAGTTATGGATTGTCCAGCCAGAACCGAAAATAGGATTGATTGCCAAATGTAAAGAAATTCGACAGATACTTACACTTCATTCCGGAAATTCTCGTTACTGATGTATCCGCCCCGCAGCCGGCTGCAAATCCGCGCTCACGGCTTCGCGCTCGTCGAACACGAAGCAGTCTCCGTGGTAATGCGCGCCGCCGACTTCCTCGAAATATTTGAGGATGCCGCCTTCGAGCTGGTAGACATGCTCGATGCCGATGGCTTTCATGTGGATGGCGGCTTTCTCGCAGCGGATACCGCCGGTGCAGAATGAAACGACCGTCTTGCCGACGTAGTCGTCGCGGTGCGCGGCGAGCTGCGGCGGAAATTCGCTGAAGATGCCGATGTGATAGTCGACGGCATTATCGAAAGTGCCGGCGTCAACTTCGTAGTCGTTGCGGGTGTCGAGCATGACCACAGGGCGACCTTCGTCGTCGCAGCCGCGATCCAGCCATTGCTTCAGCGTGGCGGCGGCGACCGACGGCGCGCGCCCCGCTTCCGGCCGGATCACCGGCATTTTCATGGTGATGATTTCCTTCTTCAGCCGCACCCGCATCTTGTGGAACGGCGGCTCGGCGGAGAGGCTTTCCTTGGGCTGCAGATCGGCGAAGCGCGAGTCGGCGCGCAGATAGGCGACGATGCTGTCCATCGCCTCGCGCGAACCGGCGAGGAAGACGTTGATGCCCTCCGGGGCGAGCAGGATGGTGCCCTTGAGACCAAGCTCCACACAACGCGCAGTGAGATCGGCTTTCAAGGCCTCGCGGTCGGCGAGGGTGACGAATTTGTAGCAGGAGATGTTGACGACGGCCACGGTAAAACCCTTTCAGCAAGGCTGGCATTATCCTGGAAACGACGCTTCCTGGATAAATACGAAGCAGCTGCGCGGTTCCCACGTTTTGCTGCCCCTATTTCCTCCCGGCCACCTGGTTTTGATACCCTTCGCGCATCCCCTCACACAGTAGCCTGCCATGAACGAACAACTGCAAACACTGGAACACGCCCAGCAAACCGCGATCGATCTTGCGATCCAGTTCGGCCCCAAAGTGGTGGTGGCGCTGCTGATCATGGCGGCGGGGTTTTATGTCGGGCGCTGGGTGGGCCGGATCACCGATCCAATGCTGGTGAAGCTGGGGCTGGACGAAACGTTGCGTCAGCTGCTGATCCGCATCGTGCGTATTTTTGTGCTGGGGCTGTTCGCCATCATGGCGCTGCAGAATCTGGGAGTGGAGTTGCTGCCGCTACTGGCCGGGCTGGGCGTGGCGGGTGCGGGCATCGCGCTGGCGATGCAGGGCGTGCTGGGCAATCTGGCGGCGGGACTGACGATCATCTTCACGCGGCCGTTTCTGGTGGGCGAATATATTTCCATCGCCGAGGAAGAAGGTACGGTCGAGGAAATCAAACTGTTCAGCACGGTGCTGAGCCACCCGGACCGCTCGCGCATTGTCATCCCCAACCGCAAGATCGTCGGCGAAATCCTGCACAACTACGGCACCCTGCGCCAGCTCGACGTGGTGGTCGGTGTTGCCTACGACACCGACATCAAAGTGGCGCTGACAGCGATCCGCGACCTGCTCGCCGCCCACCCGGCAATCCTGCGGGAACCGGAGCCGGTGATCCGCGTGCTGACGCTGGCGGATTCCAGCGTGCAGATCGCCGTCCGCCCGTGGACGACAGTGGCCGATTTCAACAATGCGTCGAGCGACATTACGCAGGCGGTACTGGAAAGCTTCCGCGAGCGCGGCATCGCGATTCCCTTCCCGCAACGCGAAGTGCGGCTGCTTGATTCGGCTCGGCTTGATTCGGCTCGGCTTAATTCGGCCCGGCTAGGTTCGGCATGAAGCGCGCCAGCCAGACAGCCCCCAAAGCCAGCTTCAGCGACCCGCTGGCGGAGGTGCTGCGCCCCGGCCAGTCGGTCGAGCTGCTGAAGGAACTGCACATCCTGACGCGCGACGGCAAGCTCAACCAGGACAGCCGCCGCAAGCTGAAGCAGGTGACTCACCTGTGCAATTTCATCGAGCCGCTGCTGAACGAGGTGCTGGGCCGCCAGGACACGCTGACGCTGGCCGACCATGGCGCCGGCAAGTCCTACCTCGGCTTCATTCTTTACGACCTGTATCTGAAGGATCGCCCTGGCAGCCACATCTACGGCATCGAAACGCGCGATGAGCTGGTGGGAAAATCGCGCGAACTGGCAGCGCGGCTGGGATTTTCGCGCATGAGCTTCATTAATGCGACGGTGGCAGAATCGATCGAGTCGGATCAATTGCCCGCCACCATCGACATCGTCACCGCGCTGCACGCCTGCAATACGGCGACCGACGACGCCATCCACTTCGCGCTCGCCAAGCAGGCCCGCCACATCGTGCTGGTGCCGTGCTGCCAGGCCGAAGTGGCGGCGGTGCTGCGCAAGTACAAGAACGAATCCTTCGGCAAAACGCCGCTGTCGGAAATCTGGCGCCATCCCATCCACACCCGCGAATTCGGCAGCCATCTCACCAACGTGCTGCGCTGCCTGCAGCTGGAATCGCACGGCTATCAGGTCACCGTCACCGAACTGGTCGGCTGGGAACATTCGATGAAGAACGAACTCATCGTCGCCACCCGCACCGACGCACCGCGCGGCAATGCGCGCGAACGCCTGCAGCAGATTTTGCAGGCGCTGAATTTGCAGGAACTCGAAGGGCGCTTTCTCGGTCCCCAGTAAACCGAAACACGCCTATGCTTCAGTAGGCTCAGTCAGTGTGGGAATGCTCACGATGCGCCTGCCGTTCACCCCCGCTGCGCTGGTCCTGTCCGCTGTCATCGCGGGCTGTGCCACACCGCAGTATCAAACGACCGTCCGCCTGATTCCGCCAGTTGATGCGCAAGGTCGCGCCTGCGTGCAGTCCTGCGAAGCCAGGAAAGCCACTTGCCAGGCCGATTGCCAGATGCGCTACCAGGCCTGCGTGAAGGGCCTGGAGCCGCAGATTGAGGCGCGTTACGTCGAAGCGCTCAAGCAATACGCGCTCGATCTGAAGCGCTACGCCAATGCCCTGCGCCACTATGAAATGGAACTGCAATTCGAATGGCTGAACCGCTACCCGTATCGCCACCCCTACTGGTGGGATCCATGGCCGGCTCCCTACTTCCCGCCGCCCTATTCCGAGCCAGCGATGCCGACGCGCGAAGGCGTGCAGGCGCAACTGGAAAAGTCGAACTGCCAGGCCGACTGTGGTTGCCTGCCCGCTTACGATAGCTGCTTCGTCGGCTGCGGCGGCCAGCGGCTGAGCGAAACGGTGTGCGTCAAGAACTGCCCGCCGGCCAAATGATCAAGTCGTCACCCCGGCGCGTGTCCCCGCAAGGGGGAAACCGGGGCCAGATTCTAAATTCACTGGACATACGATCTTTCACGGGCTTAAGCCCGTAGAAAGTCGGAGTCCCCCTGTGGGATTCCGGCTTGTGCCGGAATGACAAATAGGGATTTGTTCAGGATTTCCTAGCGTGCGGGCTGCAGACGCATCAGCACCACCGGCACGCTCACGGTCTCGCTGTTGAGCCAGATTTCGCCGTCCTGCACCATGCATTGCAGGCGCATGCTGCGCTCGGCCAGAGCGGCCAGCGCCTGGCTGGTGTCGGCTGACAACTGCAGCACGGTCAGGTTGCCAAAGCGCGTGAGCTTGCTGGCGATCTGCTTCCACCACACCTCGCAACTGCTCCCGTAGCACAGCACCACGACCTGATCGGCACGGCTGCTGGCACGACGGATGCGCGCGTCGTCGGGCTGGCCGAGGTCGATCCACAGGGTGATCTCGCCGACCAGGTTCTTGACCCACACTTCCGGCTCATCGACATCGAACAAGCCCTTGGTGAAGGCGATGCCCTCCTGCGCGTAAAGCGCATAAGCCAGTACCCGCGCCATCATGCGCTCGTCGGTTTCGGAGGGGTGGCGCGCGATGGTCAGCGCATGGTCGCCGTATACATGCCGATCCATGTCGGCAATCTGCAGGTCGGCTTTGTAGATGGTGGCCTTGAGCGCCATGGAAATTCACACTTGAAAGAGGCGACGGATTGTAGCGCCCACACTAATCTGGAGGCGTAAAAAAACCCCGGCGAACCGGGGTTTTTCACATCAGATCGGAATGATTACGACACGATCTGGATGTTGGAAGCTTGCTTGCCCTTGGGGCCAGTCGTCACTTCGAAGCTGACTTTCTGGTTTTCCTGCAGGGACTTGAAGCCGCTGGAGTTGATTGCAGAGAAATGTGCAAACAGATCTTCGCCGCCGTTATCCGGGGTGATGAAACCAAAACCTTTTGCATCGTTGAACCACTTAACAGTACCCGTTTCCATCTTGTTTCCTATCTATCTAAAAAAAATTGAGCGACATGCTCTATCGATCGAATTTCAAGGAAAACGCTTACCAGAGGTACCGCAATTTAAAGCTTGAATCCAACAGATGCTGCATTAATAGCACACATAAACAGAATAACCAAGAAATTTGTCACCCATCGCCAAGCGGTCGCAACACCAGCGTGTCGCCGCGCTGGGTGAACTCCAGATGTTTCAGCGCACTCATCCCCAGCAACACCTGGTCGCCGCGTATGCCAGGGTTGAGACTGGCGGGCACGCCGCGCAGACGACCGGGGCCGAACGCCAGCACATCCAGGCGGGTGGCACGAGTCGTCACCGTGCCGTTGGCGGTCACCGAGCGCTGCTGTACGCCAGCCTCCAATTGCAGTTCGCCCGCCAGATTCGCCGGCACTGATACCAGTGTGGCGCCGGTATCGAGCAGGAAGGTCACCG
>JBGSZD010000179.1:0-4755 GCA_041750575.1 Thiobacillus sp.
GCTGAGCTACTTCGGCGAAGCCAGCCAGCCCTGCGGCAACTGCGACGTCTGCCTGAACCCGCCGACGTTGTGGGACGGCACCGAAGCCGCGCAGAAACTGTTGAGTGCGGTCTACCGTACCGGCCAGCGCTTCGGCGCAGGCCACGTCATCGATGTGTTGCTCGGCAAGACCACGGAAAAAGTCGACAAATTCGGCCACACCCAATTAAGCGTGTTCGGCATCGGCGCCAGCCAGACCGACAAGGTCTGGCGCGCCGTGCTGCGGCAACTGGTGGTGCGCGGGCTGCTGGAAGTGGACCACACCGCCTACGGCGCGTTGAAACTCACCGCCGCCGCCAAGCCCGTGTTGAAAGGTGAAGAAACCGTCATGCTGCGCGCGATTGCAGCCGCGCCGTCCCGCAGGAAATCGCGTCTCGCCCCCAGCTCGGGCGCCGGCGTCCACGACGACGAAGATCCGCTATTCCTCTCATTGCGCGCCTGGCGCCGCGAAACCGCCAACGAAAAAGGCGTGCCCGCCTACGTCATCCTGCACGACGCCACCCTGCGCGAAATCGCCGCCCGTAGGCCCGCCACGCTGGCAGAACTGGGCGAGATTTCGGGGCTTGGGACGAAGAAGCTGGAAGCGTATGGCGAAGCGGTGCTGGGGGTGGTGACGGAGGGATGATTAGATTCATTCAATTACCTTCTTGATCGATATAAACATATTGTTTATAGTTGACGCGTGATTCAAACCTTTGCCAACCCGGAAACCGAAAATTTCTTCGCAACCGGCAAATCTCGTCGCTTACCGACAGAAATCCTGAAACGGGCGGCCATGCGTTTGAGTCAGCTTCACGCTGCCACGCGTGTCGAGGATTTGCGCCTGCCGCCGTCCAACCAACTGGAAAAGCTATCGGGCGACCGCCAGGGCCAATGGAGCATACGCATCAATGGCCAATGGCGCGTGTGTTTCAGGTTCGAAGGCGACCATGCCTTCGATGTTGAAATCGTTGATTACCACTGAGGGAATGCCATGACCAAAAACGGATTGCCCAGCATCCATCCCGGGGAATTTCTGGTCGAGATACTGGAAGACCTGGGTATATCGCAGGCCGAATTCGCGCGGGCGATTGACGTTTCGCCCATGCGCATATCGCACGTCATCAAGGGATCGCGTCCGGTCACGGCGGAGCTGGCCCTGCTGTTCGGCCGCGCGTTCGACCAGACACCGCAGTACTGGCTGAATTTGCAGGCCGACTTTGACCTCAAAACCGCCGAGGCCAGCATGGGTGAGCGATTGATGGCCGTTCATGCTGTGGTGCATGCTTGATGGATTAATCAGCAATACCGTGGTCTGTCCCGTGTTATTCGTTTCCCCAGCAAGGAATCCCGCGACGAGGTGGTCGAGAAATCCGGCGCCATCGAGGGGGGCAAGCAGCACTTGGCGAAGCTTGAGACATATATCAGGGCGAACATGGCTTGAACGAAGCCATTGCTCCTTTGGTGTAGTCCGCGAGCGCTATCGTTTATGAAGACCCAGCCCGATTCCGGGCGGCCTGCAGCTTGACTTCCTTCAGGTTGTTGTCAAGAATGCCAACATGAAGGCCGAACTGCTTAAGCAGCACCGTCAGCGTCTGCCCAACGGCGGACTGGTCGAGATGAAAATATGGAAGCTGCATTGCCCGGTGCCGCCCTGCGACCATGCCTTCAAGTATCGTCTGGTCTATATCCTGGATGGCAAGCGCCTCGTCGGCTTCGACAACGAGCGCGGCAAGGGTGACCACAAGCATCTGGACGGAAAAGAGTCCGTATACCGATTTGTTTCCATCGACCAACTGCTGGACGATTTCATGGCAGAAGTTGAAAGGAGAGTTGAATGAAAACCGCCGTCATCGAAATCAATCCCGACTGGAAAGCCGCGCTCAGGGCGGGTGCAAAAGGCATACGCCAATCCGCCAAATCCGGGCGCACCCAGCAGTTCACCTTCAGCTACGCCAGCCCCGAACTGCTGTTCTCGGAAATCAGCCCCAAGCGCTGGGGCGTACTGGAAGCCATGAGCGGCGCCGGCGAAATGAGCCTGCGCGAGCTTGCGCGCAGGCTGGCGCGTGACGTCAAATCCGTGCACCGCGACGTGCATGCCCTGCTGGAGACCGGTCTGCTGGAAAAAACCGAGAGTGGAAAAATCGTATGCCCGTTCGACAAGGTGCGGGTCGATTTCACGCTGGCGCAGGCGGCTTAGAGGTTATCCGAAAACAGTATGGTGTATGCACCTATTTACTTTAGTGACTAAGGTATTGAAATGAAAAAACCAAGCACGTCCGCCGAGGATATGCTGGGTTTTTATAAATCGCTTGCGCAAGAGCGAGGCGGAAAATGCTTATCCGACAAATACACAAACAGCAAAACGAAACTTATCTGGAGATGTGCCGAAGGCCATGAGTGGGAGGCGCTGCCGCAGAATATTAGGAAAGGCCATTGGTGCCAAATTTGTGGGAATTTTCGCCAAGGTCGCCAGAAAGCAAAATCTATAGAAACAGCGCAAGAACTTGCCCGTGCCAAAGAGGGTAAGTGTCTGTCTTCGGCGTACATAAACAACCACACTAAGCTCCTCTGGCGTTGCGCTCATGGACATGAGTGGCAGGCTGTCCCGGCCAGTATTCAAAGTGGGAGTTGGTGCCCAATATGCGCGGGAAAATTATTGCCAGAGGATGCGCTTCTCACCCTTCAGCAGCATGCAAAAAAACTGGGGGGTGCGTGCTTGTCAGAAAAATACCGGGGTGCGAAAACCAAGCTTCGCTGGATGTGTGTTGATGGGCATGAATGGATGGCGATTCCAGACAGTGTACGCAGAGGAACTTGGTGCCCTCATTGCGGTGGAAGCATGCCCCTGTCGTTGGCGGTTATGCATGAAACGGCACGTGCAATGGGGGGTGAGTGCCTTTCAAATAGTTATGTAAATAGTGACGATAAACTGCGCTGGAAGTGCTCAGAAGGGCATGAGTGGGAGGCAGTTGCATATCATGTACGCGCAGGACACTGGTGCCCAACATGTGCTGCTGGGAATAGTGAACGCATTTGCAAGAATATTTTTGAACAGTTGTTCGGGAAGCCCTTCCCGAAGGTGAAACCGCGTTGGCTTCTCAATGCACGTGGCAAAAAGATGGAGCTTGACGGGTATTGTGATGAGTTGAAGTTGGCTTTTGAATATCACGGTGCCCAACACTATGAACATGTGGAGTTTTTTCACCAAGGGGGTAAGTCTTTAGCAAGGCGGAAGTGTGATGATGAATTAAAGGTGAGACGGTGCCTTGAACATGGGGTGTGTCTCGTCGTTATTCCTTACACCGTTCCGATGGGCGACGTTCCGCAGTATGTGTACCAGGCCGTAAAAGCACTTGGGATAGCCGTGCCATTGAAGCGTCCAGAACAGGTAAATGTTGCAGAGTTCGTCCTCCCGGAAAGAATTGCGGAGATGCAGAGATTTGCGGAACAGAAGGGCGGCAAGTGTTTGTCTACCGCATATGTAAACAACAACACCAAACTCCGCTGGAGATGTGCGGAAGGCCATGAGTGGGAGGCCGTTGCAGGAAGTATTCAACAAGGGAGCTGGTGTCCTGCCTGTGCAGGAAGACGTCCGCCCGATGACGCCTTACGCAATCTCCAAGAAATCGCCCAAGCGAAAGGAGGGAGCTGTTTATCGGACCTTTATTCTGAAGGTCGGATAAAGCTCCGCTGGCGGTGTGCGGTAGGCCATGAATGGAATGCTGCGCCTAACAATATTCGAGGGGGAAGCTGGTGCCCTGTTTGCGCCAAGAAAACGATGGGGGGCAAGAGGCTTGGCCTACGAGTATGTCAGGAAGCCGCTATCGCCAAAGGCGGCGAGTGTCTCTCCAATGAGTATGTAAATACAGACACCAAACTCCGGTGGTGATGTGCCGAAGGACATGTTTGGGAAACGACCCCATACAGTGTTGTGAATCGGGGGTGTTGGTGTCCGAGATGCAAAGGAAAACGTATTTGGGAGACCCGCCGGAAAAATAAAGCCGCAGTTGATGCGAGTTGCCGTTTTGAAACAGATGACATCTGATCACGGATGGCCGCTATTAGTCCTGAGATCAAGCCTTCAACGCATTCCCCACCACCTCCGCCACATCCTTCGCCAGCCCCTCGACCGCCGCGATGCGCTCCAGCGCGGCGCGTGCATGCGCCTGTCGGCCAGTGTCGAACTGCCGCCAGCGGTCGAAGCTGCGGGCGATGCGTGAGGCCACCTGCGGGTTCATGGCCTGCAATGTGCTGATGACGTCTGCGGCCAGGGCGTAGCCGCTGCCGTCGGCGGCGTGGAAGTGGCGCGGGTTGGCGCCGCAGAAGCCGCGGATCAGGGCATAGACGCGATTGGGGTTTTTCAGGTCGAAGGCGGGGTGCTGCATCAGCGTGCGCACGTGCACGACGGTGCCGGGCAGGCGCGAGGTGGCTTGCACGGAGAACCACTTGTCGATGACCAGGGCTTCGGTTTGCCAGCGCGTGTAAAAGTCGGCGAGTGCCGTTTCTCTCTCGGGCAGGTCGAGGTTGGCGAGCGTGGCCAGCGCGGCGATTTGATTGGTCATGTTGCCGTCGGTCATGTTGCCGCCCGCCGCGAGTTGGGCGGTGAGGCGCGGCACGACCGAGGCCTTCAAATATTCGATATCGCTTTCGGCCAGGTAGGCAAGGCAGGCGTTGCGCAGCGCGCGCTGGCCGACCTGCGCGCCATCGGAAGCGTAGGCTGCGGTGGGGGCGAGG
>JBGSZD010000180.1:0-6241 GCA_041750575.1 Thiobacillus sp.
CCCGCGCGGCGCCGGGTCCGGCAACGTCGGCGGTGCCCTGCCCTCACCCGGATCCGTCGTCGTCAGCTTCGAATGCATGCGGCGCGTGCTCGAGTTCGATCCAGACAACCGCCTCATCGTCGTCGAGCCCGGCGTGGTCACCGAAGAAATAGACCGCATCGCACACAGCGCCGGCCTCTTCTACCCGCCCGACCCCGGCAGCAATGCGTATTGCCGCATCGGCGGCAACCTTGCCATGAACGCCGCCGGCCCGCGCGCCGTCAAGTACGGCGTCACCCGCGATTACGTACTGGGATTGCGCGCCGTTACCGGCAGTGGCCAGGAAATCCGTACCGGCTGCCGCACCACCAAGGGCGTCACCGGCTACGACCTCACCCGCCTGTTGGTGGGCTCCGAAGGCACGCTGGCACTCATCACCGAAGCCACCCTGAAACTTCTGCCGGCTCCGGAAACCGTTGCCACCCTGCGCGTGTGTTACGCCAGCACCCGCGCCGCGCTCGATGCGGTCAGCCGCATCATGCGCCAGTCCGTGATGCCTTGCGCGCTCGAATTCATGGATCATCGCGCCATCGATGTTATCCGTCCAACCGGCGCGGCGGACGATCTGCCGTCCGGCACGCGGGCCCTGCTGATGGTCGAAGCCGATGGCGCCGTGCAGGATGTGCCGCGCCAGATCGCCGCACTGGAACAGGCGCTCGCGGGCGCCGGACTGCTCGACATGAAAAGCGGCTTCCAGCGCGACGAGATCACCCAGCTCTGGACCGCGCGCAAATCGCTGTCGCACGCGGTCAAGCAGATTGCGCCGCTCAAGCTCAACGAAGATGTCGTGGTGCCGGTATCGCAGCTGGCGGACTTCGTCGACTTCATCGACCACATCGCCGATACGCATCGACTGGCGGTGGTCTCGTTCGGCCACGCCGGCAACGGCAACCTGCACGTCAACCTCATGGTGCATCCCGACGACAGCGACGAAATGGCGCGTGCCCACTTCGCGCTCGACGCGATCATGCAGCGCGTCCTCGCGCTGGGCGGCACGCTCTCGGGCGAACACGGCATCGGTACCGAGAAACGCCGTTTCGTCCCTCAGGAAATCGATCCCGCCACGCTTGGCCTGATGCGCGCGATCAAGCTGCAATTCGACCCGCACGGCCTGCTCAATCCCGGCAAACTTTTTCCCGATTGATCTGCCCGCCAAGGCTTTACAAGCGCCAAAGGCATGTATAGAATGCGCGGCTTCGTTGGGGGTATAGCTCAGCTGGGAGAGCGCTTGCATGGCATGCAAGAGGTCAGCGGTTCGATCCCGCTTACCTCCACCAACTAACAGGAAGTGCGATGCACAAGCTTGGCGTCATCACCACACTGCTGGGGTTGGCACTAAGCGTCGTCGGACTGGTAGTCGGGTTTTGGAAAATGCTGAATGGCAGCGAGAATGCCGAAGCTTGGATCTCGCTGGTACCATTGGGATTCGTCGGTTTGTTACTCGGCGTTACCCTGACCCAGCTTTCCAACAAGCAGTAACGACGCAAGTCGGAGCAGTAAAATTGGCGGTTCACACCGTCGTCCGGGTCCCCATCGTCTAGAGGCCTAGGACACTACCCTTTCACGGTAGGTACCGGGGTTCGAATCCCCGTGGGGACGCCACCTTACCCCCGGTAAGGTGACCAAGATCAACCCTTCCCGGGTTGTGACAAACATCACATCGAATCGACTCCATCGCAACAGAAGCGAGGCGTTTTTGCGTCCGGAATCTGGTGCCCCCGACACGAATCGAACGTGTGACCCTCCCCTTAGGAGGGGGATGCTCTATCCACTGAGCTACGGGGGCAAGGCGCGCATTCTACCGAAACCCGTATGGATTGCCGAACCGCGCCGCCGCCCCCGGTGCCGCGGAAGCCAGCTATGATGCTGCTCAGGAGAACGCATGACAAAAATGATACTGGGTGGATTGACTGCGCTGTTGCTACTGGCAAGCGCGCTCTTGTGGATGCTGAGACCCGGTTCGCAGCGGGTGGAGGGCAGCGCCGCGCCAGATTTCAATTTGCAGGATCAGAACGGCAAGGCGCATCGTCTGAGCGACTATGCCGGGCGCTGGCTGGTGCTGTATTTCTACCCCAAGGATGACACGCCGGGCTGCACGCGGGAGGCCTGCCGCTTTCGCGACGACATCGGCGTGCTGGGCGATCTCAGCGCGGCGGTGGTGGGGGTCAGCGTCGACGATGCCCGATCGCATGCCGGGTTTGCCCGCAAGTATCAGCTGCCGTTTCCATTGCTCTCCGATCCCGATGGCCATACCGCCGCGGCCTACGACAGTCTGCTGAATCTCGGCCTGGTACGGATTGCCCGTCGCCATACCTTCATCATTGCACCGGACGGCCGCATCGCAGCCCGCTTTGACAAGGTCGACCCGGCCCGCCACGCGGAGGAAGTAGCAAACACCCTGCGTGCCCTGCAGCCGACTTCATGACACCCAGTCGCGCCGACCGGCCAAAAATGGACTACATATCAATGATGATCTGATTGCCAGCGCCCATGCCTATACAGCGCGCATTCTCTCTCACTACCGGCACGGCTTTTGTCGCGCTGATTGCCCTGATTTGCGGGCTGGCATTGAATAGCCTGCTGCAACTGCAAACGCTGGGCACGCAGATACGCACGGTAGTCGAGCAGCACAACCGAAAAATCGACATCATTACCCAGACCCAGGTCGCGGCGCACATCCGCACCGACAGCCTGCTGCGCATGGCGCTCACCGACGACCCTTTCGATCGCGACGCCCGTTACATGGAATTCAACCGCGCCGGTTTTCTGGTGGGGAGCGGGCGCAACGCTTTGCGCGCGATGGGATTCAGTCCGGACGAGCAACGCAGTTTTGACGCCCAGACGCGCCTGGTCAATGAGATCGAGACAGTACAGGAGAGAGTGGTCGATCTGCTCAAAGCCGAACGCAGGGCAGACGCGTTCAACGTATTGGCACTGGAAGCCATCCCCATCCAGGAAGATTTCAACCGGCAACTGGCCGACATGCGCAACCTGTATCAACAGGCCAACCTGCTCGCCCAGCAGCAGGCGCAGCAATCCTATCAACGCACTTTTTTCCTCACACTGGTATTCGGCATCTCGGCAACGGCCCTGGCGCTGCTGATTGCCTGGCGCACGCTGCGGAAAGTGCGCCTGAAATCGCGGCAGATTCGCGAACAGATTCTGGAACTCGAACATTCGCGCGCGGCGTTGCACGAAGAAGCCACGCACGACTCGCTCACCGGGCTGGCCAACCGCAGACTGTTTTACGACCGCCTGCAACAAGCGATTCGCCACGCCCACCGCTATGGCGGCAAGGTGGGCATCCTGTACGTCGACTTGGACCGCTTCAAGGAGATCAACGACCGCCACGGTCACCATGTCGGCGATGCCGTTCTGACTGAGGTGGCGAAGCGTCTCTCCTCTTCCATTCGCGACTCGGATACGGTTGCGCGTCTGGGCGGCGACGAATTCGTGGTACTGCTGGACGGCGTGCAGGGGCGCGAAGACTATTTGGCCGTCGCACACAAGATCGAGCAGGCGCTCAATGCGGAGACGTGTTTCTTTGGACTCGACGTGGACATCACGGCCAGCATCGGCCAGGCGCTGTACCCGGACGACGGCGACAACGAAGACGCCCTGATACGCGCGGCCGACGCCGCCATGTATCGAGTCAAATCCGGCAGCGAATCGGCAGGCCAGCAGCGCCTGCCATTCAGCGAGGCTTGCAGCGGATCGTAGCGCGCTCGTGGCGCGCCTTGAGGCTCCAGATCCAGACGTATTGCACACCGGAGGTCACCGCGATGGCGAAGACCGCGACGAACAGCGGCATCCGCCAGTCTTCCAGCACCAGCACCTCCGCCAATCCGCCCAGCACCAGCGCCAGCAACGCGAACTCGGCGAACATGTGCGTCTTGCCCAGCCAAGTCGGATGGATGTCGAGATGCCCCGCCAGCCCGCGATAGCTCAGCGCGCCCAGCACGATGATGCTGTCGCGCAGCAGGATCGCCAGCGTCACCCATAGCGGAATCGCCTCCGCCAGCGTCAGCAGCACCAGCGTCACCACCCCGAGCGCCTTGTCGGCCACCGTATCGAGCGCGGCGCCCAGCTGCGTCATCTGGTTAAGCCAGCGCGCCAGCAAACCATCGATGCCGTCCGATACCGCCGCCGCCAGAAACAGCCAGCAGGCTGCTTCCCAGTGCTGCCGCAGAATCAGCCACGCGACAACCGGCACCGCAGCCAGCCGCAGCATAGTGATGACATTCGGCAGATTGAATACGCGTTCGCTCATGGAGTGAACCCTCAATTTCGTACCGTTCGCCCTGAGCCCGTCGAAGCCTGTCCTGAGCTGGCCGAATGGGGGCAGCCCTTCGACAGGCTCAAGGCGAACGGCTCAGGGGCTATATGGACAGTAATGAGGAACCCTACTCAATTCAAGGGCTGTCTGGCAAGTTCGTCCCACAGCTTGTCCAGCCGCTTGGCCGATACCGGATAGGGTGTTTTCAGTTCCTGGGCAAACAGCGAAATGCGCAATTCTTCCAGTTGCCAGCGAAAATCGTCCAGCGCTGCGGGAAGCTCTCCCTTGATCAGCGCACGCCGCGCCAGATATTTGTTCTGCAAGGTCAGCACGCCGGCCATGCCGCGTGCGTCGCGCTGTTCGGCAGCGGGCAGTTTTTCCAGCCGCTTGAGGATGCCGCGCAGATAACGCGTCAGGTCTTTCAGGTGCGTCCATGGCGTGGCGGTAATGAAATCCGCCGATACCAGTGCGGCCAGATGCGCGTGTTCGTCGCGCATCACGGCGGTGAACTGCGGCCTGGTATTCAAGCGGGCCGCGACCTGCGCATGCAGATCGAGACTTTCGGCCACGTCGCGCAGCAGCGCCTGCTTCACCACGGCGATGCGCGGCTTGGCACGCTCCTTCTGCTTGCCGAAGCTTTTCTCGTCGCGCGGCGTGTCGTCGTCGCCCAGCAGCGCGCGTGCGGCGATCGCATCGAGCAAGTCGGCGCGCAATTTTTCGGCGCTGCCAAAGTTGCGGTATTTCAGCGCCAGCGCGGTCTCGCGCGACAAGTCCTTGTCGAGCTGCCGGAACTGCGCGACAAGCGCAATCCGCAGCAGGCGCACCACGCCGCGCCGGGTTTCAGCTTCCGCCACGTCGGCCGCATCGAGCAAACGCAGGTCGACGGTCTCGCCGTTGTCCACCAGCGCCGGGTAGCCGATCAGTTCGCGTCCGCCGCGCTTGAATTTCACCTGCTCGGGCAGGTCGCCGAACGTCCACTCGGTCAGCCCGATGCGCTCGAATTCGCTGTCCTCGGCACCGCCGCCATAGGTGATGCGCGCCGCCCCGCCCAATTGCTGGCGCAGCGCGGCGAGGTCGCGCCCGCTGGCGAGTTCCTGCCCGCTGTCGTCGATCACACTGAGGTTCATCTTCAGATGCGCCGGCAGTTCGCCTGCCCAGTCGTCGGAATGGATGTCGGCGCCGGTTTTCTTGCGGATGAAGGCGGCCAGCGCGTCAGTCAGCGTCTGCCCACCCGGCTTCGCCACACCAAGAAACGCCGTTACCGTGTCAGGCAGCGGAATCAACGGACGCCGCTTGTCCTTGGGCAGAAACTTCAGCAATGCCGTGAGCTTTTCGCGGATCAGACCGGGCACCAGCCAGTCGACCTGCGCCGCATCAATGCGGTTGAGCAGATACAGCGGCAGATGCAGCGTCACGCCGTCGAGCGCGTGGCCGGGTTCGAAACGGTACTTGAGCTTGCACGCCACGCCGTCGACCGCCATCGACTCGGGGAACAGCGTGTGGTCGGCACCCAGCCCTTCGCCGAGGATATCCTCGCGTTGCAGGAATAAAACCTTCGGGTTGGCGGCTTCGGCTTCCGCGCGCCAGGTTTCGAAGGCTGCGCCGTTGTGGAGGCTGGCCGGAATACGGGCATCGAACACGCGAAAGATGCGTTCCTCGTCGAGCCACACGCCCGACTTGCGCGCCTTGTGTTCGAGGTCTTCGATTTCCTTGATCAGCGCGCGGTTGTGCGCGAACCACGGCGCGCGCGTGTCGTACTCGCCCGCCACCAGCGCACCGCGAATGAACAGCTCGCGCGACAGTTCCGGGTCGATGGGTCCGTAGTGAATCTTGCGCCGTGGCACCAGGGTGATGCCGTACAGGCTCACGCGCTCGAACGCCACCACGCGCGCGCCCTCCTGCTCCCAGTGCGGCTCGATGAACATG
>JBGSZD010000181.1:0-4880 GCA_041750575.1 Thiobacillus sp.
ATGCCGAGGTGGTCGGCGGCGGCTACAGTCGCGAATCGACCACGCGCGACGAGGTCAGCGTCGGGCTGGTGTTCAATATTCCGCTGTATCAGGGCGGGCGTGTGGATGCCCGCATTGCGCGCGAGATGGCGCAAAAAACACGCAGTGCCGCCGAACTGGACAAGCTCAAGTTCGATCTCGCGGACACCCTGCTCACCACCTTGCAGGAAATCGAATGGTTGCGCGACAGCAGTCGGCCTGCCGCCGACAAGCAGATCGAGTACCGCGACTGGGCGCTGGAGCGGTCGCGTGCGGAATACGAACTCGAACTGAAAACCAATCTGGGGACCAGCATGGCTGAAACGCAGCAGGCTCAACTGCGCCGCAAGCAGGTGGAATACCGGCTGGCGCTGGCGTTGGCGCGACTGGAAGCATTGTCCGGCGGCAGTCTGCCGCCAGTTGAGGGAGTACGGAAATGAATCGACGCGCGGTAGCCATCATGACATTGGCCGGGGTGTGCCTGGGGAATGCCGGCCCGCTGCGGGCGGATACGCTGGAACTCAGTACCCGAGTGTCCGGCGTGGTGGAAGCGGTGCTGGTCAAACCCGGTCAGCACGTCAAGAAGGGCGCCGTGCTGCTGCGGCTGGACAAGACTGTGTTGCGGGCGCGTCTCGACGAAGCAACGGCTGAACGCACGCGCGCGCAGGCCGATGAAGCGGATGCCAAACGCGAACTGGATCGTGCGCAGGAATTGTTCAATCGCACCGTCTCGTCGACCAGCGAGCTGGATACTGCCACTTTGCGGCATGCGCGTGCGCAAGCGACTTTGTCAGTGGCGCAGGCGCGCCAGGTGATTGCACAAAAGAATCTGCAGGATGCCGATCTCAAGGCGCCGCTCGATGGGGTGGTGAAAGCGGTGCCGGGCGGCCCGGGAACCGTGGTGGCGGCGGACTGCCAGCCTAAGCCCCTGGTGATCCTGAATTCGGGCCGGCCCTGATGGTTAACCGTTACCGGACAACCAGCGCTGAGTCTGTCAGCTGCGCGAGGCGACGGTTGCGTCCGCCGATTTCGTGGCGGGCGTGAAATCCCAGTGGCGTTTCCAGGCGCCGACGACCAGCGTGGGGTATTCGGGGCGGCCCAGGCTGCCGTTGTAGCGGCCCAGGGCGCGGTAGTAATCCCCGCGTTCGATGTTGATGTAGTGACGCAGGATCAGCGCACCGTAGCGCAGATTGGTACGTAACTGGAATAGATTGTGGTCGGGATTGCCGATGGCCTTGGTCCAGAACGGCATCACTTGCGTATAGCCGCGCGCGCCCACCGGCGACACCGCGTATTTGCGGAAACCGCTTTCCACCTGGATGAGTCCGAGCATCAGTTGCGGATCGACGCCGGCACGCGAGGCTTCCCAATGCAGCGTGGTCAGGAATTCGAGACGCTCGGCCTCGTCTGGCATGCGTTTGGCGAGACGGCGCGACATTTCCTTCAGCCAGGCCGCTTCGTCAGCCAGATTGCTGAATGCCGTGCGGGTGACGGGGGTGTCTGCCAGCCCGCGCTGCAACGAGGCGCGCGCATTGGCCGACAGCGCTTCCTCGCGCTGCGCACCCGCAAATGCGGGCTGTGTCAGCAGAAGGGCAACCAGCAGACCGATGGATGTCGTCTTGTTCATGTCAGCGTTCCAGCAATCCTGTCAAAAATTCCTTTGCGTCGACGAGCGCGATTTTTTGCGCTTCGCCGCTTTCGCCGGCTTTGGGCCGGCGCGGCTGATATTCAATTACGCCGTCCTTCAGGCCGCGTTCCCCCACCGTGATGCGGTACGGGATGCCGATCAGCTCGGCGTCGGCGAACATGACCCCAGGGCGTTCGTCACGGTCGTCCAGCAGCACGTCGAATCCAGCAGCCATTAAATCAGCATACAACTTATCGGCGGCAATTTTAACCATCTCGCTCTTGCCGTAGCCGATGGCCACAATCACCAGCAAGAAAGGTGCCATCGATGTGGGCCAAATGATGCCTTTGTCGTCATGGTGCTGCTCGATGGCCGACGCCACGATGCGCGACACGCCGATGCCGTAGCAGCCCATTTCCATCGCCTGCGCCTTGCCGGCCTCATCCAGGTAGGTCGCGTTCATCGCTTGCGAATACTTGCTGCCAAGCTGAAACACGTGGCCGACCTCGATGCCGCGACACAGCTGCAGTGCGCCCTTGCCGTCCGGGCTGGGGTCGCCGGGTGTCACATTCCGTATATCGGCTACAAAATCCGGTTCCGGTAGGTCGCGGCCGAAATTGACCCCGGTCAGGTGATATTTCGGCTTGTTCGCGCCGCAGACGAAATCGCTCATCGCGGCGGCCGTGCGGTCGGCGATGAGCCGGATTTTGGCGCGGTCGAGCCCGACCGGTCCCAGGAAACCGGGTGGGCAGGCGAAGACCGCGCGAATTTCGGCTTCGTTTGCCAACCGGAAATCGGCCATGCCTTCGAGTTTGCCGAGTTTGACTTCATTCAGCATGTGATCGCCGCGCAGCAGCACGATCACCATTTGTTCGCTTGCCGTGACGGCGATGAGTTTGACCGTCTGGGTAAGTGGGATATCGAGCAACGCGGCAACGTCTTCGCAGGTGGTCTGCTTCGGCGTGTCCACCTCGCGCAGCGCCTCTTGTGGTGCGGCTCGTGGTGAGGCCGGAGCAAGCGCCTCGGCGAGTTCGACGTTGGCCGCATAATCGGAATCCGGGCAGTAGGCGATCAGATCTTCGCCGGAGTCCGCCAGCACGTGGAATTCGTGCGAGCCTGAGCCGCCGATGGCGCCGGTATCCGCCGCCACGGCGCGGAAGGTGAGGCCCAAGCGGGTGAAGACGCGCGTGTAGGCGCCGTACATGGTCTGGTACGTGTCGATCAGGCTGTCGCGGCTGGCATGGAAGGAATACGCGTCCTTCATCAGGAATTCGCGTGCGCGCATCACGCCGAAACGCGGGCGGATCTCGTCGCGGAATTTCATCTGGATCTGGTAGAAATTCAGCGGCAGCTGACGGTAGCTCTTGATCTCGCGGCGCGCGACGTCGGTGATGACCTCCTCGTGGGTGGGGCCAAAGCAGAAATCACGCTGGTGGCGGTCTTTGATTTTCAGCATTTGCGGGCCGAACACCGCCCAGCGGCCGGATTCTTCCCACAGTTCGGCGGGCTGCACCGCTGGCATCAGCAGCTCGATCGCACCGGCGCGGTTCATTTCCTCGCGCACCACCGCCTCGACTCGGCGCAGCACGCGCAGGCCCAGCGGCATCCAGGTATACAGCCCCGATCCCAGGCGCTTGATGAGTCCGGCACGCAGCATCAGCTTGTGGCTGACGAGTTCGGCCTCGGACGGGGCTTCCTTGGTGGTGGAAATGAAAAACTTGCTGGCGCGCATGGTGAGACATTCAAGACGAAAACGCGCATTTTAGCGTGCGTGCGGGTAATCTTTCGCGCTCGATTCGGGATGGAACGGTAATGCGCTTGAAGATAGGGAAACGGCGGGCAGCGGATGAGGGGCTGGAGGTGACCGAGGAACGCGGCATGCGCGTGCTGCACCTCGGCAGCCAGGCCATTCAGAGTGCGATGCGGGTGACGCGGCCGTGGGATCTGGAGCTGGCCTACACCCGCGCGATGATGGGGTTCCTGATGTTCAATCCCGCACCCCGGGATGTGTTGATGATTGGCCTGGGAGGCGGCTCGCTCGCCAAGTTCATCCGCAAGCAGCGGCCGCAGACGCACATCACCGCGGTGGAAATCGAGCCGCGGGTGATCGCCGCGGCGCGCGCGCATTTCGAGTTGCCCCTGGACGATGACACGCTGACGGTTGTCGAAGCCGACGGTGCGCTCTACGTGCGTCAGCATGCCGGTAGCGCAGACGTGATCCTACTCGACGGTTTCGATGCCGGCAATCAGGTCGAGGCGCTGGCGACGCAGACGTTCTATGCGGCCTGCCGCCGTGTGTTGCGCCCGGGCGGCGTGCTGGTGGTCAATCTGTGGGGGCGCGATCGCGATTTCGCCGAGTACTTCGCGCGCCTGACGCGTGCGTTCGACGGCGCCGTCGGCTGGATTTCGGTGCAGAACAAAACCAACGTCATCGTGTTTGCGTTCACCGAGCCCGGCGCGGTCGCGCGGCTCGAAGCCAGCCAGCCGCGGCTGGCCGATCTATCGAAACGCTGGGGGCTCGACCTGCGCGGTTTTGCGCGGGATTTTCAGTGGGCCGAGGGGATCGCACCGCTACTGGATTGAACGTGGCTCGATAGCGCGGCTGGATTCGGCCTTGCCGGATTGGAACGACGCGGTGCGATACAGCCGCACACTTTCGTCGTCCGAGCCGGACGCCATCATGGTGCCGTCGGGACTGAATCGAATCATCGCGCCGCACAAGTCGTGCGCTTGATAGCGCTGGGCGACCTTGAAATCGGCGGTGTCGAGGATACGGATTGCGGAGTCGGTGTGGCGCCCCAGCGTGGCCAGATAGAGTCCGTCCGGGCTGAAGGCGATCGAGGTCAGCAGGCCGTTGTGTTCGGTTGGGATGGCGCGCGCAGTGCCGCTGGCGACATCCCATATGCTCAGGCGGAACCAACTGCCCGCGGCCAGCATGCGGCCGTCCGGACTGAACTGCAGATCGTGCGGCGTGCGCGGGGCAGGCAGGATCCGGCGTGTTTTGAAATCCGTATCCATCAGCACAATGGCGTGATCGAGGCCGACAGCAAGCTGGTTTGCGTTTGCACTCAAAGCCACCGCCTTGTCGTCCAGCGCGATTTCACGCACGGCTTGCAGCGTGTCCGCCGACCAGACGCGCAGCCGCCCGTCGCGATGGGCGCTCACCACCCGGCCCTGGAACAATGCGAGCGCGGTCACGCCGGCACGCATGACCTGTGCTTTGAGCAGGTTGCCA
>JBGSZD010000182.1:0-5768 GCA_041750575.1 Thiobacillus sp.
CATTCCCCGGGGCCTGGCAGATGCACCCATTCGGGTGCGCTCAGCACCGGTTCCAGCAGACAGCTCCAGCCGTCGCCGCTGCGCTCATACGCCGCCCAGTAGACTTCGGCCATGCGCGCGTCGAGCACGGTCAGCACCCGCTCCGCACCGGTCTGTTCGGCAAGAGATTCCAGCGTGGAAACGCCGACCACCGGCAGGTCGGTGCCGAAGGCCAGGCCCTGCGTCACCGCGCAGGCAATGCGCAGGCCGGTGAATGACCCCGGCCCGGCACCGTAGGCGATGCCGTCAAGCTGGCGCAGCGTGATCGCCGATTCGCGCAGCAGTGCGTCGACCATCGGCAGCAACAGGCTGCTATGGCGCTGTTCGGCCAGCTCCCGTCGCGCATGCAGTTGCCCATCCAGCCACAACGCGGCCGAGCACCATTCGGTGGAGGTATCGAGTACGAGCAATTTCATCGGCGCAATTTTACTTTACCGGCTTGCGCGATAGACGACGCGATAGATTGCGCCAGCCTGGTCGTCCGATATCAGCAGACTGCCGTCCGGCATCGCCAGCACGTCGGCGGGGCGGCCCCAGGCCAGCTCCCCTTTCTGCCAGCCAGTGACGAACGGTTCGTAGCTCACGGTCCGATTGTCCTGCAGCCGCACCACGCTCACGCGATAGCCGTTCTTGCGACTGCGATTCCAGGAACCATGCTCGGCGATGAAGACGGCGTTGTGATAACGCGCGGGGAATTGCTTGCCGGTATAGAAACGCATGCCCAGCCCCGCCACATGCGCGCCCAGGTTCTGCACCGGCGGCACGAACTCTGCGCAGCGCCGTTCCCGCCCGAACTCGGGATCGGCGAGGGTGCCGCCGTGGCAATACGGGTAGCCGAAATGCTGGCCTGGCCGACTGACGCGATTGAGTTCGTCCGGCGGCGCATCGTCGCCCAGCCAGTCGCGACCATTGTCGGTGAACCACAATTCGCCACTGCCCGGCTGCCAGTCGAAGCCCACTGTATTGCGCACGCCGCGCGCGACCACCTCGATGCGGCCGCTTTGCACATCCAGGCGGGTGATGTTGGCGTAACGCTCGGGGTCGGGATCGCAGATATTGCACGGCGCCCCCACCGGCACGTAGAGCTTGCCGTCGGGGCCGAAGGCGATGAATTTCCAGCCATGATGCGTGTCGTCCGGCCAGGCGCTGCTGACCACTTCGGGTCGCGGCGGCGTGTTCAGCCGCGCCTCGATATTGCGCAACCGCAGGATGCGACTCACCGCCGACACATACAGATCGCCGTCGCGGAACGCCACGCCGACCGGCATCTCGATGTTGTCGGCAATCACCACCGGCTTGCGCGCGCCTTGCAGCGGCACCGCGTAGACCTTGCCCTCGCGCATGCTGCCGACGAACAAGGTGGTTGAACCAAGCGCCATCTGCCGCGCATTCGGCACGCGGGCAAACAACTCGATTGCAAACCCGGGCGGCGCCTTGAGGCTGGATACCGGCAAACCGGGGACCGGCAGGGCAGCCGCGAACGCCACCGCTGAAACAAGCCAGCCCAACATCGTCCAGACGATCCGCTGCATCATGGCGCTCCTGATTCGTCCGGCCGCACAGGAATCAGAATCTCGAAGCGCACCCGCGACCACGGATCGCGCCCTTCGGCCAGACGCGCGATCCGGGCCACCAGGGTTTGTCCGCTATCCATGAAACGTGCGACATCGGCGTTCTCGCGGCGCGGCACGTAGCCAATCTTCTGGCCCTGCCATTCCACCCGCACGGCTTTCGTGTCGTGCACATTGTCCGACTCGCGGATCAAGGTGAGCACATCGCCCACCTGCATGCGCGGCCACAACGTCTTGCCGGCGTGATACTGAAACCCGGCCAGCGGCGAATCCTGCAACAGGATGGCCGACTGGATATCGGCGGCCTGCACCACCGTGCCAGCGATCAGACCCCACACCGCCAGCACGGCGGCGCGCATCCTTTTCATCCGCGGCCCCTGAGTAGAAAGCTGATTATTCTACTGATAAACCGGTGACGAATTCCCTCGTGCATAACGCGTCTGTAAATTCATTTTTTGCCCCCCAAGTCCTCGCGGGCTTGAGGTAGGATGAGCCTGACTTCCTCAACACGAGACCGTTATGTCAGTCAAAGCCGCGCCGAAAAAAAGTCCGTCCAGAAAATCCACCCCGCAAACCAAATTGTTCGTGCTGGATACCAATGTGCTGATGCACGACCCCACCAGCCTGTTTCGCTTTGAAGAACACGACGTCTACGTGCCGATTGCCACGCTGGAAGAACTCGATCAGCACAAGAAGGGCATGACCGAAGTCTCGCGCAACGCCCGTCAGGCCAGCCGCTTTCTCGACGAGATGGTGTCCAAGCTCGACACCATCGAGGAAGGCGTGCCGATTGCGCCGCACAGCCACGGTGCCGCGAGCGGCAGGCTGTTCCTGCAAACTCAGGCCATCACCGGCGACATCCCGCTCTCGCTACCCACCAGCAAGGTCGATAACCAGATTCTCGGCGTGGTGCTGTTCCTGTCGCGCCACTATCCCAAACGGCAGGTCATCCTGGTGTCGAAAGACATCAACATGCGCATCAAGGCGCGTACCCTGGGCCTGCCCGCCGAGGACTATTTCAACGACAAGGTGCTGGAAGACACCGACCTGCTCTACGCCGGGGTGCGCGAGTTGCCCGCCAATTTCTGGGACAGCCACGGCAAGGGCATGGAATCCTGGCAGGCCAACAGTCACACCTATTACCGTCTCAAGGGTCCACTGGTCGGCAGTCTGCTGCCTAATGAATTCGTGTTTCAGGAAGGCCCCAACCCGCTCTACGCCAAGGTGCTGAAAGTCGAGGGCAAGCAGGCCGAGATGGTCACGGTCAAGGACTACAGCCATCAGAAGAACAACGTCTGGGGCATCACCGCGCGCAACCGCGAGCAGAACTTTGCCCTGAATGTTCTGATGGATCCCGAGATCGATTTCGTCACCCTGCTGGGTCAGGCCGGCACCGGCAAGACCCTGCTCACGCTGGCGGCCGCGCTGGCGCAGGTGCTCGACAAGAAAATCTATTCCGAAATCATCATGACCCGCGTCACCGTGCCGGTCGGCGAAGACATCGGCTTCCTGCCGGGCACCGAGGAAGAAAAGATGACGCCGTGGATGGGTGCCCTGGAAGACAACCTCGACGTGCTGAACAAGAGCGACGACGAGGCCGGCGACTGGGGCCGCGCCGCGACGCAGGATTTGATCCGTAGCCGGATTAAAGTGAAATCGTTAAATTTCATGCGCGGCCGCACCTTCCTCAACAAGTTTCTTATCATCGACGAAGCGCAGAACCTCACGCCCAAGCAGATGAAGACGCTGATCACGCGTGCGGGGCCGGGTACCAAGGTGGTGTGTCTGGGCAACATTTCCCAGATCGACACGCCCTACCTTACCGAAGGCAGCTCCGGCCTCACCTACGTGGTCGACCACTTCAAGGGCTGGCCGCACAACGGCCACGTCACCCTGCAACGCGGCGAACGCTCGCGTCTGGCCGACTACGCGGCCGAGGTGCTGTGACCTTTCACAATCAAGGAGACTGTTCATGCCCCCCCTCTCATCCAAGCGCTGGATCCTAGCCGCCGCCCTCTCACTGGCCCTGCCCGCCCACGCTTTCGACTGGAACGAACTGCTCAAGGGCGCAGTGGACAAGGCCACGAACAAATCCGCCAGCCCCGCCGCCAGCGGCGTCGATGCCCTGTCCAGCACCGACATCAACGCCGGCCTGAAGGAAGCCCTGACCCGTGGTGCCGATGCCGCCGTTGCGCAACTCGGTGTCAAGGACGGATTCTTCGGCAACCCCGCGCTGAAAATCCCGCTGCCCGCCAGCCTGCAAAAAGCCGAAAAAGCCATGCGCATGTTCGGCATGGGCAAACAGGCCGACGAACTGGTGCTGTCGATGAACCGTGCCGCCGAAGCTGCCGTACCCGAAGCCAAGACGCTGCTGGTCGGCGCGGTGAAAGAGATGTCGCTGGAAGACGCCAAAGGCATCCTCACCGGCGGCAAGACCTCGGCCACCGATTTCTTCCGCAAGAAAACCGAAGCCACCCTCACCGAGCGCTTCGGTCCGATCGTCAAGGCCACTACCGACAAGGTGGGCCTCGCCCAGCAATACAACCGCTACGCCGGCATGGCTGCGCAGTTCAACCTGGTCGACAAGAGCCAGGCCAACGTCGAGCAATACGTCACCCAGCAGGCGCTCGACCGGCTCTACACCTTGATCGGGGAAAAGGAAGCAGCGATCCGCGCCAACCCCCTGCAAGCCGGCAGCGACTTGTTGAAAAAGGTGTTCGGCGCCGTCAGCAGCAAGTAATTCCAGTTCGCAATAGAAACGAGACGCGAAGGCAAGCCGCAGACAGTGCTGTAACACGGCAAGGCGCAGCCGACAAAGTATTGGTTCTATTGCGAGGGGGAATGATTCTTCCGGCAGGCACGGTGCGGTATGCTTCGGGCTGATTTCTACGCCCTTTGAATGCCATGGCACCTAAAACGAAAACACTGAGCCTGCTTACCGGATTGCTGCTCGCCATGCCCGCACAGGCCTGGGAAGTCGGCGAATTCAAAAACGGCATGAGTCGCGGCGAGGTCGATCAGGCGCTCAAAACCTGGAATTTTGACAAGACCCTGCCGGTCGGCAACGACGGCCTCTTCGCCTACGACCTGCCCAACAATCCCGCCGGCCGCCGCTTCCTCTTCACCTTCTGCAACGACAAACTGGTGGCCTTCGACCAGGAAGTCGAACCGGCTTTCCGTTCCTTTATTGTCATCGCGTCGAACTACTCCAACCTCTACGGCAACCCGCTCAAGGTCATCCCCTATTCCAGCGTCGTCGCCAGCGGCGAAAAAAACCTGCTGGCAATGTTCTGGCGCAAGGGATCGGATTACATGGGCGTGAAATACGCACTCTATCCCACCAGCGAACAGCTCTCGATGACCTGGCAGGTCAACAACAACTGCTGGCAGGCACCGCGCTGAAGCGATTGGAGTTGGGCATTTGCCACACGGACTGCAGGACAAAACGACATGTCAGTCTCGATATGACCGACTCTATTGTTTCCTCTGACTGATTACGTCGTCCTGAAAACTACAGGCCCGTTCTTGAATGGCGCAACACGTCCCGCACAGTTTTTGACGTGAGAAGGATGAGGTAGTCCTTGATTCGCACATCCGAATTCAGTCTTTCGAATGTCTCGGCGTAAATCCTGTTGACGTCGTCCACCGGCAGCTGTGTTTCGTCGGCCAAGCCTGAATGGCACTCAGATGTTCCGGCTCCAGTTCGATGTGGTTTGAAGTCGCATGAGATCTTCCGCATTCAACTCTGCCGTGCAATTCCAGAAAAAATATCCTGTTTTCCAGTGGGCGAGCACTACTGCTTGACGAGCGTATTCGTACGCCACTCCCTGACGCGGGCAATCAACGCCTCGGGGCGCTCGCTGGTGATTTTCGGGGAGTCGGCATAAATTGTGCCGGCATCTCCGTCGAGACAGAGGGGGTCGCCTTCGGAGAGACGAGTTTGCCCCAGCGTGGCCTGATTCGCGCTTTCGTCGATGTGCAGGTCGGCACAGCCGACCAGACAGACCTTGCCCATTTGACGCGCGACGACAGCGGCATGGGAGGTGCGCCCGCCGCTGGCGGTGAGCACGCCGCTGACGACCGCGATGCCGGCGATGTCGCTAGTAGCGACGTCGTTGCGCACCAGGATGGCGGGTGTGCCGCGCTCGGCAAAAGCCT
>JBGSZD010000183.1:0-5524 GCA_041750575.1 Thiobacillus sp.
CCGGTCAAAAACCCCGCCCCAGCCATCCTGGCCACGTCACCGCCGCCATGCCCGGCACCATCGTCGACGTGCTGGTGAGTATCGGGCAGACAGTCAAGGCTGGCGACGGCATACTGGTGATCGAAGCGATGAAAATGGAAAACGAAGTGCAGGCGCCCATCGCCGGCGTCGTCATCAGCATCTTTGCCAAGAAGGGCGATGCGGTGACACCCGACATGGCACTGGTCGAGATCCAGCCGGAATGACACTCGTCCTTGCTTCGACTTCGCGCTACCGGCGCGAACTGCTGTCGCGCCTGCACATCCCCTTCGAGGTGCTATCGCCCAACGTCACCGAAACCCCGTTGCCGGACGAAACGCCTTCCGCCACAGCGCTGCGCCTGTCGGTGCTGAAAGCACAGGCCGCCGCGTCGACCTATCCGGACGCGCTCATCATCGGCTCGGACCAGGTGCTGATGCTCGATTCCGAACAACTCGGCAAACCCGGCAACTTTGAAAACGCCTTCGCCCAGCTGAAAAAAATGCAGGGCAAGGCCATGGTCTTCCACACTGCGCTCACGCTGCTGAACAGCCGCACCGGCCACGCGCAAACGCGCGACGTGCCCACCGTCGTACACATCCGCACGCTTACCGATGCGCAGATCACGGCTTATCTGGAAAAAGAAACGCCCTACGACTGTGCCGGTTCCGCCAAAAGCGAATCGCTCGGCATCGCCCTGATGACGCGCATGGACAGCCCCGATCCCACCGCGCTGATTGGCCTGCCACTGATGGCGCTGACCGACATGCTGAACAACGAAGGTGTGGATGTGCTCACATGGCACGCGCCGTGATTTAAGGTGGCTACCCTCTACCTGATCCCGGTTCCGTTAGGCCCGGTTAGCCCCGAAGCCTGCCTGCCACCCGACACCCTCGCCGTCGCCCGTCGCCTCGACACCTTCGTCGTCGAACGCGCCAAAACCGCGCGCGCGCATCTCAAGGCCATGGGTCATCCGCTGCCGATGCAACAGATTGAGATGCACGAACTGAACGAACACACCCCTGCTTCCGAGATCGACAACCTGCTCGCGCCACTGCTCGCCGGCCACGACGTTGGCCTGCTGTCCGAGGCCGGCTGCCCGGCGGTAGCCGACCCCGGCGCTGCCCTCGTGATGGCAGCGCACCGTATGAATATTCCGGTGGTTCCGTTGATCGGCCCGTCATCGATTCTGCTAGCGCTGATGGCCTCAGGACTGGGCGGGCAGCGCTTCGCATTCCATGGTTATCTGCCCGCCAAAGAACCGGAACGCAGCCAGACCATCCGCGATCTGGAAAAAGCCGCGCGCCGCGACAAGGCCACCCAGCTGTTCATCGAAACGCCCTACCGCAGCACGGCCCTGCTGGACGCGCTCGCCTCTGCTCTGTCCCCAGACACGCTCGTCAGCGTCGGAGCGGATATCAGCCTGCCGACTCAGTTGATCCAGACCCGAAGCGCAAAAAGCTGGCGCGGTCAGATCGAGATGGTCAAAGACAAGCTGGTGGTGTTCGGAATCGGAATCGGAATTTAGGTACTCAGAATTGCAGCCTGTCGAGCCGCAGCGTCAACTGCTCGCCAGATTGGGTTTCTGCAAGCAGCCATTCCGCACCATCACGGGTAAACACATCGAGCGGCAGCACGCGTTGTGCGATGTTGCCTACACTCACCTCCAGCCATTGCTTCCTGAGCGCAGCAAATTCCAGGCGCTCGTGATCAGCGCAGGCGATGGGCTGATAGGGCGTGTCGTTCAACGCAGGTTGACGCCGGCTTTTTCGAATGGCGTCCAGGCTTTCGCCATCGACGCGCCCAGGCGACCGGCGAGGCGTTCGGCCAGACCTTCCTGCTGGGTATAGTCGACGATGTCTTCGACCTTGATGACGTCGCGGGCGACGGATTCCACGTTGCCGAGGCCGTCGGCGAGGCCGAGCTGGATGCTCTTTTCGCCGCTCCACACCAGGCCGCTGAACATGTCCGGCGTTTCCTTCAGGCGCTTGCCGCGGCCTTCGCGCACGATGCCGATGAACTGGCCGTGGATTTCCTCGAGCATCTGTTTGGCAAACGCCTGTTGCTTGGGATCGACCGGCGAGAAAGGATCGAGAAATCCCTTGTTTTCGCCGGCCGTCAGCAGGCGGCGCTCAACGCCGAGTTTTTCCATCGTCTTGGTAAAACCAAAGCCGTCCATCAGCACGCCGATGGAACCAACGATGCTGGCCTTGTCGACGAAGATCTTGTCGGCCCCAGCGGCGACGTAATAGCCGCCGGAGGCGCAGATGTCGTCCACCACGGCGTAGAGCGGAATCTTGGGATGCTTGGCGCGCAGGCGCTTGATCTCGTCGTAGATTTGCCCGGCCTGCACCGGGCTGCCGCCGGGGCTGTTGATGCGCAGGATCACGCCACGGGTTTTCTTGTCGTCGAATGCGCCCTGTAGGCTGGCAATCACCGAGTCGGCGCTCGCCTGGTCGGACGCGATCACGCCTTGCAGATCAACCAGCGCGGTGTGCTCCTTGATCGAGACACCGTCCGAACCGAACCAGCCCGCCACCATGAACAACACGACAAATAAATACAAAAATGTCAGCGTCTTGAACAGAATGCCCCAGTGGCGGGTGCGGCGCTGTTCCTGGATCGCGGACATTGCGAGCTTTTCCAGCACGCTGCGTTCCCAGTTTGCTGCGGACTCGCGGTTTGTCGGGGCGATTTTTTCAGGTTCACTCATTCTTGTTTGGTCTTCCATCAGCTTGTTTCCAACAGGTACACATGGCCGTCGCGCTCGAAGACCGGCACAGAAATAAGGCCGCGCCCGGCGCAGCGTCCGCCGACACACTGGCCATCCGCGGGGTGATACAGCGCGCCGTGCGTGGAGCAGATCAAGTATAGCCGCGAGTCGTCGAAGAACTCGCCCTCCTGCCAGTCGAGCTCCACCGGCACATGGCCACACTGATTGAGGAAGGCGCGCGGCCGGCCTTCGAAGCGAACGACGAAGGCTTGCTGCGGCTGGCCGTGACGATCGAGCTCGAAGCGCACGCCCTTGCCCTGTTCGGGCAAATCTCCGGCGGCGCAGATCAGGCGTTCGCGTTCAGCCATGCATGCACCTCGGCAAAACTCTTCATCAAGGCCAGCGGCGCATGCGGATGCAGGTCGGCAGCTTCGTGGGCGCCGTAGGTCACGCCCAGGCTGGCGACGCCGGCGTTCGCCGCCATCAACAAATCGTGACTGGTGTCGCCGATGACCAGCGTACGCGCGGGATCGGCGTCGAGCTCGTCGATCAACTCCAGCACCATCGCCGGATGCGGTTTGGAATGCGTCTGGTCGGCGCAGCGGGTGGCGGAGAACCATGCGCCCAGCTTGCTGGCTTCGAGCGCGCGGGACAAGCCAAGGCTGCTTTTACCGGTGGCGACGGCGAGCTGAAAGCCGCTGGCGTGAAGCTCGGCAATGCCTTCAGCCACCCCGTCGAACAGCGGAATCTGGTCGTCGCGCCCCAAGTAATGATGGCGGTAACGCTCGACCAGTCGCGGATAGTCGTCGGCCGGCAAATCCGGCAACAGGGTTTGCAGCGCCTGCACCAACCCCAGGCCGATGATCAGGCGCGAGGCACGGTCGCTCGGCGCGGTCAGGCCGATGTCTTCGCAGGCGCGCTGGATCGAATCGACGATCACCCCGGCGGAATCCATCAGGGTGCCGTCCCAATCGAAAATCAGTAAATCAAATTGCTTGGGCATTTAAAACGTCCAGAAAAGAAACCAGGTCAGCAGGCAGCGGCGCTTCAATCAGCAGCCGCTCGCCCGAAATGGGATGTTCGAACGACAACTTGGCGGCGTGCAGGAACATGCGTTTCAGCCCCTGCTTGGCCAGTCGTTTGTTGAGTTCGAAATCGCCGTATTTGTCGTCCCCAGCGATGGGAAAGCCCAGATGCGAGGTATGCACGCGAATCTGATGGGTGCGCCCAGTTTTCAGCTCCGCTTCCAGCAGGGTGAAATCAGCATACGACTCCACACGCGCTTTAGCGCGTAGTGGATCGGAGTCCCCTTGTGGGGCAAAGCTTTGCAGGCGCCGAAAGATGGTATGCGCGGTCTGGCCATCGTCGCGCACCGTCACACGCTTTTCGCCGTCGTCGTTGACTCTTTTGTGCAAGGGCAGCTTCACGTGCTGCACCGGATTTGGCCAGCGGCCGGCCACCAGCGTCAGATAGCGTTTTTCGATCTTGCCGTCGCGCATCGCGGCATGCAGGCCGACCAGCGCACGCCGCTTCAGCGCGATCAGCAGCACGCCCGAAGTCTCGCGGTCGAGCCGATGCACCAGTTCCATATATCGGCATTCCGGCAGTTCCAGCCGCATCTGCTCGATCACCCCGCGCGAAATGCCGCTGCCGCCATGCACCGCCATGCCGGCGGGCTTGTTCAGCGCAATCAGCGCGTCGTCGCGATAGAGAATATGCGGTAACAGGCGGATGCCGCCCTGCGGCAGATGGGTGGCGGGGGTGATGACAGGCGTCGCCAGGCGCACGGGCGGGATGCGCACTTCGTCGCCCAGCTGCAAGCGGTAGCTGACTTCGACCCGGCTGCCATTGATCCTCACCTCGCCGCCGCGCACCAGCTTATAAATGCGGCTTTTGGGCACGCCTTTCAGCCGCGCCATCAGAAAGTTGTCCAGGCGCTGGCCATCCGCACTATCGTCGATCTTCAGCCGGCGGACAGAATCTTTCTCTAAGTCATTCATTTTCATATACACTATCGCCGGTTCAGACTGAGTTTTGCCTGACATTTTTCAGAGATTTCACGCCGGTTACAACGCTCACCGGCCGCCGTCTGCCCGGCCCGTCTGGATTCCTGCCGCCCAGCTCACAATCAAGCTGACGCGGACAGTCGAAACCACCCGCCCCGCCAGTCGGCAAAGCAGCGATGTTATCAATGACGCGACAACAAGCATACGAAATAAGCATTCACGCTCGGAAGATTCATTTCAGCGGGAATCGGAAAGACCGCCCCGGCCCTGCCGGCGACACTCTCCAGGAACAGGACACCTTCATCCATGCCGCTTCACCCAACGCAAACCGTGATCGCATGAGCTGCTGACATTCAGCGGCAGTCTGGCCTGTCCCGTATGCACGCGCGCGGGAGTAAACAATGAAGCGCATGCTATTCAACGCAACCCAGGCGGAAGAACTCCGGGTTGCCATCGTCGACGGACAGAAGCTCGTCGACCTTGACATCGAGTCCGCCAGCAAAGAACAACGCAAGGGCAATATCTACAAGGGTGTCATCACCCGCGTCGAGCCCAGCCTGGAAGCCGCATTCGTCGATTACGGCTGCGAGCGCCACGGCTTTTTGCCGTTCAAGGAAATTTCCCGTGCCTGCCTGCCCAATGGTGGCCGCGTCCCCGAAAACCTGAAAGAAGGCCAGGAACTGCTGGTCCAGGTGGAAAAGGACGAACGCGGCAACAAGGGCGCCGCCCTCACCACCTACGTCTCGCTGGCCGGCCGCTACGTCGTGCTGATGCCGACCAATCCGCG
>JBGSZD010000184.1:0-9504 GCA_041750575.1 Thiobacillus sp.
ATCGTGCTCACTGCGCTGGCGCAGGGCGTGCTCGCCGGCCTCGGCTACTGGGTGGCGGGCATTACCGCGCCGGTGCTGTGGGGCGTGATCACTGCCCTGGTGTCGCTGATACCCTTCGTCGGCCCGGTGGTGTGGATCGGCCTGTCGCTGAATCTGCTGGCGCATGGCGACACGCAGGCCGCGCTGGGCCTTTTTCTGTGGGGCGCGCTGGTGGTGAGCTGGGTCGACAACTTGATCCGTCCGCTGGTGATCAGCGGGCCGACGCGGATTCCCTTTCTGCTGGTGTTCCTCGGCGTGCTCGGCGGCCTCAATGCCTTCGGCCTGATCGGGCTGTTCCTGGGGCCGGTGCTGCTCGCGGTGTCGGTCGCCATCTGGCGCGAGTGGCTGGTGCACAAGCGTGTGGGCTAAGGTATCCTTGCGCCTCACTCGTACGGGGGCGTCATGAATCCAGCCAAAGACCAAAAGCTTTCGCGCTTCGCTCTCGGCGCACTGGGTGTATTCGAAACCATTGGCCTCGTCGTCATCACGCTGGCTACCCTGGTAGCGGGCGTGGTCGAAGTGCGCGTGATGGTCGTAGCAGGCACCGTGACGCTGGCCGATCTGCTGCTGCTGTTCCTGTATCTGGAAATCCTCGCCATGGTCGGCGTGTATTTCCAGTCCGGCCAGCTGCCGGTGCGTTTCCCCATCTATATCGCCATCGTGGCGCTGGCGCGCTATCTGGTGCTGGACATGAAAAGCCTCGACGTCTGGCGCATGGTGGGGGTGACCGCCTCGATGCTGCTGCTGGCCTTTGCGGTGCTGGTGATCCGCTATGGCCATGTGCGCTATCCGTACGATGAACATTCGAGAGACAACGACGCACAGCCATGAACAATAAAATGACCTATGCCGGGTTTTATCAGGACAAGCACAGTCTCACCATGCTGGCGCGCGTCGTGCTCGACGGCTGGCGGTTGGGGCAGATGCAGATGCTGACCGACAAGATCGACGCCGAGTGGGACAAGTAAGCAACCTGCCCACCGGCTTGCCGTCCGAACTGCGCGGGCGTCACGCTGCGCTCTACAAGATGGCTACCGAGCGCGCGCGGCATGGGATGGGATCCTGAGCTCGGCGACGACGAGTAATATTTCCGGCAAAGCAACCTGCCGCCCGCCAATCCGACTTTTTTCTACTGATGGAACTCTCCCCCCCGCTGTTGCAGCTCGCCACCCAGGCGCTCGATCTGGTGCTGGATTTCAAACGTCCGGCCGACGCCGAGCTGTCAGCATTTTTTCGCGAGCACAAAAAGCTCGGTTCGCATGACCGTGCGTTCGTGGCCGAAGCCGTGTTCGGCGTGTTGCGACGCTATCGCTATCTGTCGGTGGTGGTGCCGGCCGCCAATCCGCGCACACTGATCATCGCCTGGTTGATCAAGGGGCGCGGCATGAGCGGCGCGACGCTGGAGCAATTCGCCAAGCCCGAACTGATCCAGCACATTCGCAACGCCAAAACAGACGACTTGCCGCTGGCCGTGACGGCCGAGCTGCCGGATTGGGTGGTCGAAAAATTGCAGCAGTCGATGGGCGACGCCGAGATCCTCGCGCTTGGCCGCGCGCTGCAGCAGCCGGCACCGCTCGACGTGCGGGTGAACGCGCACAAGGCCAGCCGCGACGCCGTGCTGGCGCAGTTGCGCGAGGAAGGGTTTGCCGTCGAAGTCACGCCGTACTCACCTTGGGGTATCCGCTTCAAGGATCATCCGGCGATCAACCGCCATCCGCTGTTTCTTAACGGCAGCCTGGAAGTGCAGGACGACGGCAGCCAGTTGTTGGCCCTGCTGCTCGGTGCTCGACGCGGCGAGATGGTGTGCGATTTCTGCGCGGGCGCCGGCGGCAAGACCCTCGCCATCGGCGCGATGATGGCGTCGACCGGGCGGCTGTATGCCTTCGACGTGGCGGAAAAACGGCTCGCCAACCTGAAGCCGCGGCTGGCGCGTTCCGGACTGTCCAACGTGATGCCGCAGCTCATCGCGTCGGAGAACGATACCCGGGTCAAGCGGCTGGCTGGCAAGCTCGACCGCGTGCTGGTCGATGCGCCGTGCTCGGGCCTGGGCACGCTGCGCCGCAATCCTGACCTGAAGTTCCGCCAGTCGCCCGAGAGCGTGGCGGAACTGACGCAAAAACAGGCATCCATTCTGCGTGCCGCCGCCAGACTGCTGAAGCCCGGCGGCCGCCTGGTATACGCCACGTGCAGCCTGTTGCCGGAGGAAAATGAGGCCATTGTCGAAACCTTGCTGGCGACCGGCGGTTTCACTTTGTTGCCGGTAAACGAACTGCTGGCACAGAACAAGATCGAACTCGATACGGGCACTATGTTGAAACTGTCGCCAGCCATGCACGGAACGGATGGCTTTTTCGCTGCCGTGCTGGTCAAGACCGCCGCTTGACCCATGAAAGTTTTGCGGTTATCAATGCGGCGTTTCCCACCGGCTCGATTGTGATTCGATATGACGGCTGCCTCGTTCCATCCCGATAAGCTGGGCACCTTGTGCGGGCTGTTCCGTGCGCGCGTTGCCGCGTCGCCGGATCGGCTTGCGTATCGCCAGTTCGACGAGTCGCGCGATACCTGGGCCAGCTTCACCTGGGCGCAGGTGGCGGCCGAAGTGGCGCGCTGGCAGGCTGCGCTGGTGAAGGAAGGATTGGCGCCCGGCGACCGCGTGGCGGTGATGCTGAAGAATTGCGTCGAGTGGGTGATTTTCGATCAGGCGGCGTTGAGTCTCGGCCTCGTCACTGTGCCGCTGTATCTCGACGATCGCCCGGACAACGCGGCGTACATTCTCGACCACTCGGACGCCAAGCTGCTGCTGGTCGAAGGCAAATTCCAGCACAAGAAACTCGCCGAAATCGCCGGTTCCGTGAGCGCTGTGCAACGCATCGTCAGCCTGGCCGCGCCTGAAGGTGGGCTGGCCGATTGGAGTCCGCGTTTCGTCGTGGCAGAGAACTGGCTGGCGGCCGCCGAAGGCACGGCCATTCCCGAGCGCCATTTGTCCGCCGACCTGCTGGCCAGCATCGTGTACACCTCTGGCACCACCGGTCGCCCAAAGGGCGTGATGCTGACGCACGAGAACATGTTGTGGAACGCATTCTACGCATCGCAGTGCGCCGACTTCGGCCCAAGCGAGGTGTTCCTGTCTTTTCTGCCGCTGTCCCACACACTGGAACGCACCGCGGGATATTACCTGCCGATGCTGCTGGGCGCCGACGTCGCCTATGCGCGCTCCATCGCGCAGCTGGCCAAAGATCTGCAAGACATCCGGCCGACCGTGCTGGTCTCGGTGCCGCGCATCTACGAGCGGGTTTACGGGCGCATTCAGGATGGCCTGGCGAAGAAAAAACCTCTGGCAAAAAAATTGTTCGACCTGGCGGTTCGCGTCGGCTGGCGGCGCTTCGAGCGCGCGCAAGGGCGAGCCAGCTGGCACCCCGAACTGTTGCTGTGGCCGTTGCTGCACAAGCTGGTGGCGGGCAACGTCACGGATAAGCTGGGCGGCCGGCTGAAGATCGCGATTTCCGGCGGCGCGGCGCTCTCGCCCGATATCGCGCGCGTATTCATCGGGCTCGGCGTGCCGATTTATCAGGGGTACGGACTCACCGAGACCAGCCCGGTCGTGTGCGTGAACCAACCCGATTCCAACGTGCCGTCCAGCATCGGCAAACCCATGCCAGGCATCGAGGTGAAAATTGGCGAGAACGACGAACTGCTGACCCGCAGCCGTTGTGTGATGCGCGGCTACTGGAAAAACGAGGAAGCCACGCGGGCGATGATCGATACGGACGGCTGGCTGCATACCGGCGACAAGACACGGCAGGACGAATACGGCCATTTCACCATCGTTGGCCGCATCAAGGACATCATCGTGCTGAACAACGGCGAGAAGGTGCCGCCGACCGATATGGAATCGGCCATCCTGCTCGACCCGCTGTTCGAGCAGGTGATGGTGATCGGTGAAGGCAAACCCTACCTCGCCGCGCTCACGGTGCTGAACGAGGAACACTGGCAGACGTTTGCCGCCAGTCTCAATGTCGACCCGGCGCAAGCTTCAGCGCTCAACGACCCGCGGGTGGTCAAGGCGCTGACCCGGCGCGTCGCCGATCATCTCAAACACTTCCCGGGCTACGCCCAGATTCGCCGGCTGCATCCCGAACTCAAGCCGTGGACGGTGGACAACGGGCTGTTGACACCCACCCTCAAGGTCAAACGCAACCAGGTGCTCGACCGTTACCGCGCGGCGGTCGAAGCGATGTATGCCGATTTCGCGCGTTCATGATTTCTATACCGACTATTCAACTAGGGAGAATCTGCATGTCTTTTCGTCTAAATCGCCTGGCCACGGGTCTGGCACTCGTCGGCAGCACCAGTCTCGCGCACGCTGCCGGATTCGCCCTCATCGAGCAAAACGTCAGTGGCTTGGGTAATGCCTATGCCGGCCAGGCCGCCAGTGCGCAGGATGCCAGCACGATCTTCTTCAATCCGGCAGGGATGACGATGCTGCCGGATCGGCAGGTGGTTGTTGCGGGACATTTGATCAAACCGCAGTCAGAGTTTTCGGGCACGGTTAGCCCGGCCATCGGCGGGGGGGACGGGGGCGATGCCGGCGGCTTGGCTTTGGTACCGAATTTTTATTATGCGTTTCGCCTGACGCCTGATGTGCATTTGGGCGTGGGCATCAATGCACCGTTCGGTCTGGCGACGGAATATGATGCGAACTGGGTCGGGCGCACCCAGGCGATAAAATCGAAGCTCGAAACAATCAATATCAATCCATCGATTGCCTGGCGCGCCAGCGAATCTCTGTCGATAGGCGCCGGGCTGAATATTCAAACCATCAAGGCTGAATTGACCAATTTTGCTGGCGCGCTCGGCACGGCCAAAGTGGAAGGCGACGACCACGGCTGGGGCTTTAATCTTGGCGCGATCTGGCAACCCGCACCAGCAACGCGGATCGGCCTTGCGTATCGCTCCGAAGTTGAGTACACGCTGAAAGGAGACGCGACGTTTACTGGGAATGCGTTGGCGAATACTGATGTCACTGCGGATACAACCATGCCCGCTAGTGCGTCCCTGAGCCTGTTTCACCGCTTGTCGCCACAGATTGATCTGCTGGCCGATATGACTTGGACGGGTTGGAGCGCATTTGACGAACTGCGTATCTTGCGTACGAACGGGACGCTGCTGAGCAACACTCCCGAGAATTGGGATAACAACATGCGTTATTCAGTCGGTGTGAGTTACCACATGAACGATGCCTGGAGCTTCCGTAGCGGTGTTGCCTATGACGAAACACCGGTTTCCGATGTGTTCCGCACTGCACGTATTCCGGATGAAAGTCGTCTGTGGATTGCGTTTGGCGCACAGTACCGCATAAGCAAGCGTGGTTCGATTGATGTGGGTTACGCGCATTTGTTTGTGGACGATGCCAGCATCAACAAAACAGAAGGCACTGCGCCACCAATCACGCTGTCAGGTTCTTACAAAAGTTCGGTCGACATTCTGAGCGCGCAATACACGCACAGTTTCTGAGTCTGTTTTGCCCAAACCCATCCCTTTTGACAATCTCCTGACGCGGCTGATCGACGACAGCCGCGACGTCGATCTGCTGTGGCAGCTCGCGGTGCTGGCACTGTGCGCGCTGGTGGCCTGGGCGGGGATGCGGTTGCTCAAGCCCCATCTCGGCGATCCCGCATCAACGTGGTCGGCAGGCCGTGCCGGCATTCGCCGCGTAGGCTTCCCGTTGATCATGCTGCCGGTGCTGCTGGCGGGGCGCGGCATTGCCGAACTCTGGCTTGATAACACGCATCTGCTGAATCTGGCGGTGCCGTTGTTGCTGTCTCTGGTGGGGGTGCGGCTGCTGATTTACGCACTGCGCTATGCGTTCGAGCCGCGCGAGTCGCTCAAGCTGTGGGAGCGCACGGCGGCGTGGCTGATCTGGGGCGCGTTCGCGCTGCACATCACTGGCTTGTTGCCGCGCATTCATGCGGCGATGGAAGCGCTGTCGTTCCAGTCCGGTAGCCACCGCTTCTCGCTGTGGCTGCTGTTCCAGGCGGCAACGGTGATCGTGGTGGCGATCATCATCGCGCTGACGCTGGCGCGTCTGGTCGAAAGCCGCCTGATGGGCGTGACGCAGATGAACCTGTCGTTGCGCATGGCGTTGTCGAAGGCCGCACGCACCGTGTTCCTGATTCTGGCAGTGTTGGTAGCGTTGCCCGCGGTGGGGATCGACCTGACTGTGCTATCGGTGTTTGGTGGCGCGCTGGGCGTGGGGATCGGCTTCGGCTTGCAGAAAGTGGCCAGCAACTACATTTCCGGCTTCATCATCCTGCTCGACCGCTCGGTGCGCATCGGCGATCTGGTGACGGTGGACAACAAATATGGCGAAGTCAGCCAGATCAACACGCGCTACACCTTGCTGAAGGCGCTAGACGGTACCGAGAGCATCGTGCCGAACGAGATGCTGATCAGCCAGACGGTGGTCAACCACTCGCTGTCCAAACCCAACGTGCGGATTTCCCTGCCGGTGCAGGTTTCGTATAACACCGACCTCGAACAGGCGCAGGCACTGATGCTGGAGGCGGCGCACAGCCAGAGCCGGGTGATTCTCGACGAACCGGATAATTTGCCGAGGGTGTTTCTGAAGGAATTTGCCGACAATGGCGTGCAGTTGGAGTTGGCCGTGTGGATACGCGATGCCAGCGAAGGGCAGAACAATCTGCGCTCCGACATCAACTGGGCGATCTGGCGACGTTTCAAGTCGGCAGGGATCGAGATTCCCTTTCCGCAGCGTGTGATTCACCTGGTTCCGCCAGGCAGGGCGGAAACAAATAATCCTTGATTTTTATAGGATTTATCCGTAAATTAACAGACATTATTGTCCTTTTTCAGGAACTTGAAAACCATGCAATTTGGCTTGTTGGATTTGCCGTGGTGGGGTGTGGTGCTGGCGGCGCTGGCGCTGACCCACATCACCATCGCCGCCGTTACCATTTTTCTGCACCGTTCGCAGGCGCATCGCGCCGTTGACCTGCACCCCATCGTCAGCCACTTCTTCCGTTTCTGGCTATGGCTCACCTCGGGCATGGTCACCAAGGAATGGGTCGCCATTCACCGCAAGCACCACGCCAAATGCGAAACACCTGAAGACCCGCACAGCCCGCAGACGCGCGGTATCAAAAAAGTGTTCTGGGAAGGCTCCGAGCTCTATCGCGCCGAAGCCAAGGTGGTCGAGACGCTGGAAAAGTACGGCCACGGCACGCCTGACGACTGGTTGGAACGCAATGTCTACAGCCGCCATTCGGCTGCCGGCATCTGGCTGATGATGGCGATCAACCTCGTCCTGTTCGGCCCCATCGGCCTGACCGTCTGGGCGGTGCAAATGGCGTGGATTCCGATCACCGCCGCCGGCATCATCAATGGCATCGGCCATTACTGGGGCTACCGCAACTTCGCCTGCGAGGACGCCAGCACCAACATCTTCCCGTGGGGCATCCTGATCGGCGGCGAAGAGCTGCACAACAACCATCATGCCTACGGCACCTCGGCACGATTGTCGAACAAGTGGTATGAGTTCGACATCGGCTGGCTGTATATCAAGCTGATGTCTTACGTGGGCCTCGCCACCATCCGCAAGGTGGCGCCGACGGTGAAATGGCAGCCGGCCAAGCCACTGTGCGACCTGGATACATTGCAAGCCATCATCACCCATCGCTATGACGTGATGACGCGCTTTGTGAAGAGCGTGCGCGCCGACAGCGCGGCCGAAATCGCCAGGCTGAAAGCCAGCGCGAGCCTGCCGCAAAACTGGAGCTTCGACAGCTTCCGTAGCTGGCTGCACAAGGAACCCGCCGAACTCGCCGCGGCCGACAAGGCAGAGCTTGAGACTCTACTCGGCAAGAGCGAGCGCCTGCAAACCGTCTATCGGATGCGTCAGGAACTCGCCGCCATCTGGAGCCGTTCCACCGCGAGCCGCGAGCAGTTGCTGGAGCAGTTGCAAGCCTGGTGCAAGCGCGCCGAGGACAGTGGCGTGCAATCGCTGCGAGACTTCTCGGTTCAACTGCGCAGTTACGCCTGATAGACGGGATATCTGCAGGCCGTCAGTGCTTCGAAGCGGATAGCCTCTTGCAAATGGGTTTCCGGGCATTGCGCCCAATAAAAAACCCGCCGTTTGGCGGGTTTTTTATTGGGCCATAAACTGAATCACTTCAGCTTGGTTTCCTTGTACATCACATGCTTACGAGCTTTGGGATCGAATTTGCTGATCTCCATTTTCTCGGGCATGGTCCTTTTGTTTTTGGTCGTAGTGTAGAAGTGGCCGGTGCCCGCAGTGGACTCCAGCTTGATCTTTTCGCGTCCGCCTTTAGCCATGATGAGCCTCCTTAGACCGCAACGCCATTGGCGCGCAGGTCAGCCAGAACGGATTCGATGCCGTTCTTGTCGATGGTGCGCAGAGCCGCAGTCGACAAACGCAGACGAACCCAACGGTTTTCGCCCTCGACCCAGAACCGGCGGTACTGCAGGTTGGGCAGAAAACGACGCTTGGTTCTATTGTTGGCGTGGGAAACGTTGTTTCCGACCATGGGCTTTTTGCCCGTAACGACACATACGCGAGCCATGACGCTGCTCCAAAATTAAGGGTTAACAGTAAAGGGTTTAAGGTTAAACCGGCAGGGTTAACCCTGAGGGTCAACCCGAGAACCGCGATTTATATCACAGCTTGCAAGCGCGAGGCAAGTTCCCGGACAGATCAGAGATGGCCGGCTTCCATGAAAGACAGCGAGGACGCACCCGCGACGATGAAATGGTCGAGCACGCGGATGTCCACCAAGGCCAGCGCATCCGCCAGCCGCCGGGTGAGTGTGCGGTCGGCCTGGCTGGGTTCGGCCACTCCGCTCGGGTGGTTATGCGCAAGTATCAGCGCGGCGGCATTGTGCGCCAGTGCGCGCTTGATGATTTCACGCGGGTAGACGCTGGTTTGGGTTAGAGTTCACTAACTGCGGAACAATGTTTGTATTTCATGATGAAACAAAGAGTTATCTCTTACAGGCGCTTCAGCTCACGTAGGCAAGCTCGCGGCGACTCATTGCGCCGTCAAAGCAGCAACGCCGTGGAATGGTGCGAAAAGAACGGCCATGAACTGGACACAAGCCTTGTCCTCGAAGACAAGGGAGTCTCCGGCTACACCGGCGCAAATTCCAAGAAAGGCGCACTAGGCGCGCTCCTTGATCTTTGTGAAGCCGGGAAAATAGAGCCAGGCACCATCTTGCTGGTTGAGGCATTTGACCGTTTGACTCGCTTGCCTCTACCGGACGCGACCAGCTTGATGTTGAATCTCGTGCGAGACGGTCTAACGATTGTGACTCTCACTGACGGCCAGCAATGGGACAAGAACCGTCTCACGGATCTGCCTGCTTTCCTGATGTCCATTTTGACCCTATATCGCGGCCACCAGGAGTCGGAACTCAAGTCTGTACGTTTGCA
>JBGSZD010000185.1:0-3504 GCA_041750575.1 Thiobacillus sp.
TTGACCGGTCTGGCGCTGCCCGAGCGGGCCGAGGCGGTGGTGACGCCACCGCTGCTTGCTGTGGCTGACAGCGCGGATGCGGAAACGTTTGTCTCGACCGATGCCGAACTGCCCGCTACTTCTCCCTTGCCTGCCGTAGAGAATTTGCCGGCATTCGGCGCGCTCGTCGAGATTGCACAGCCGGTAGTGATGTCAGCGCCGGAAGCAACTGAACCGGCCGCCCCGTTCGTCATCCCCGTTGATACGCCTGCGGACGACACCCTGCTGGTCGCGATCCCTGCCGGTTCCGAACCCGAACTGCTGGAAATTTTCCTCGAAGAAGCCAACGAAGTGCTGGCGACTCTGGGCGAGGCCTGCGAGGCCTGCCGTGGCAATCCTGACGATCAGGAATCCATGACGGTGATCCGCCGTGGATTCCACACACTGAAAGGCAGCGGCCGCATGGTCGGCCTCGACGATCTGGGCGAAACCGCCTGGCGTCATGAGCAGTTGATGAACAGTTGGCTCTCCGAACACAAGCCGGCCAGCAGCGATCTGCTGAATCTGATCGCGCGCTCGCGCGGCGTATTCCAGGACTGGGTGGATGCCCTGCAATCCAATCAGACCGTGGGCTTGCCGGTGTCCGCTCTGCTTGAGGCCGTTGGCCGCGTGGCGCAAGGTCAGCCGCTGGATATCGCTGTCGAAGCGGTAGCGCAGGAAAATGCGCCGTTAGCCGACATCGTCGAGCCGCCGGTGGAAGGCGCGGATACAGTCTGGCTGGTGGAGGTGTCCAGCGAAAACAGCGCGGCGTTCGATACTGCCATGCCGAACGCGCCAGCCCCGGAAGCCAAAGCGGACTTCGTGGAATGGAAGGCCCTGATCGAATACGCAAGTGTCGCCATGCCGGAATTTGAGGCAAGCGGCTTTGAAGAAATCATCGTCGAGCCGGTGGCTGCGGAAGTCGCAGAGAGGGTGCAGTTGGAGCATGCGCAGGTGGAAGCGTATACCGATAGCGTCGCCGTCCAGCCTGAATTCGGCGCCGTCATCGAATATGCCATCGCACCCGCACCCGAAGCGCCGGAAGCGGAAGCCATGGACGAAATCTGCATCGGCCCGGTCTGCCTGTCGCAAGGTCTGTACGAGATTTTCATGGCCGAGGCGCAACAGCGCCTGGCCGTGCTGGATGAAGAAGTTGGGCGTCTCGTCGAGCATGGCGGCAGCGTCGTCAGCGAACATGCGCGCCGCGCCGTGCATACCCTCGGCGGCATCGCCGGGACGGCGGGTATCGTGGCCTTGTCCGATTTGTCGCATGCGTTCGAACTCTACTGGAATCGTTTTTCCCAGGCGCCGATGCCCGCTGCGCATCTGCCCTTGGCGCAGGATGTGGTTGCGCGCATGCACGACATGCTCGCAGTGGTCGAACGGAAACGTCTGCCCGATGCGGCAAGTGATTTGATTGCCACGCTGGTCGAACTGGAAGAGGTCCATTCCGCGTACCTGGAGCAAGCGCCGGTTGAACCCGTATACGAATCGACGCCTGAACCCTTGACGCAAACCGTACCCAGCGAGGTCGTCGAACATGGAGCCAACACTGACCCTGATGCCCAGACGGCAGACGCCGTAGCCTCGGGGCTGCCCGACGTCAGCGCGTTGATCCCCGAACTCAGATCCTCCGCACCGGCACCGGTTTTCGAACGTCGCGAAGTGGCCGACGAAATCGATGCGCAACTGCTACCGATCTTCCTGGAAGAATCGGAAACCCTGGTGCCGGATACCAGCATTCAACTGCGCGCCTGGAAAGCCGCGCCGGCCGATACGGGGCCGCGCGATGCCTTGCGACGCAGTCTGCACACGATCAAGGGCAGTGCGCGCATGGTGGGTGCGATGCGCCTCGGCGAACTGACCCACGTGATGGAATCGCGCGTGATCGCGGTGATCGAAGGACAGCTCGCCGCCAGCAGCGACGTGTTCGACACACTGGAAACCCAGCTCGATCGCCTGGCCGATGCAGTGGACCGCCTCAAGCACGGCGAACTCGCGCCGGCACCTGAAGAAGTAGCCGAGCCGCTGGACGCGCCGATCGAACCGGTGATGGCACCGGCCAGTCCGATGGCGGCAGCGCCGCAGGTCGATCCGTTTGCGCCCGCGCAGCCGGTCACCCGCGACAGCAATGCGCTGACCCTGCGCGTGCGCGCCGACTGGGTTGATCGCATGGTCAATCAGGCCGGCGAAGTGGCGATCGCGCGTTCGCGGATCGAAAGCGAAGTGTTTGCGTTCAAGCGCCACGTCGGCGAATTGTCCGATGCGCTGGTGCGTCTGCGCGGTCACATCCGCGAAGTCGAAATCCAGGCCGAGTCGCAGATGCAGGCGACTTTCCAGACGCAGGGTGTGGCCGAACAATTCGACCCGCTGGAGTTCGACCGCTTCACCCGTTTCCAGGAAGTCACCCGCTTCCTCGCCGAAAGCGTGAACGACATTTCCACCGTGCAGCACATTCTCCTGGCCCGTTTGGGCGAAGCCGATGCAGCACTGATCCAGCAAACGCGGCTGAACCGCGAACTGCAACAGAATCTGCTGCGGGTACGCATGGTGCCGCTGTATTCGGTGGCCGAGCGTCTTTACCGCACCGTGCGCCAGACTGCGCGCGACGTCGACAAGCGCGCCCAGCTCGACATTCAGGGTGGCGATCTGGAAATCGACCGCTCGGTGCTGGAGCGCGTTACCGCGCCACTCGAACACCTGCTGCGTAACGCACTGGCGCACGGCATCGAAACACCCGAGGCGCGCCGTGCAGCGGGCAAGGCGGAGTTCGGTGAAATCGTGTTGTCCGCGCGCCAGTCCGGCAACGAAATGATGCTGACTGTGAAGGACGACGGCGCCGGCCTCAACTACGCCCGCATCCGCGAAAAGGCAGAAGCCAACGGCCTGCTGCTGCCGGGCGTGGAACCCACCGACTCGCTGCTGGCGCAGATGATTTTCGCCGCCGGTTTCTCCACTGCCGAGGTGGTGAGCGAAGTCGCCGGGCGCGGCGTCGGCATGGACGTGGTGAAGAGCGAAATCTCCGCCCTGGGCGGCCGCATCGACATCACCTCCACCCCGGGCGCGGGCACCTGCTTCAACATCTACCTGCCGCTGACGCTGGCGATGACCCAGGCGGTGATGGTCCAGGCCGCCAAGCACGATTACGCGCTGCCGGCACCGCTGGTGCAGCAGGTGCTGGAACTCAAGCCGGCCGAACTGGAACAGGCGATGGCGGCGGGTGAGGTGACGTGGCGTGGTTCGCGCTACCCCTTCTCCTATCTGCCGCACTTGCTGGGCGACACCGAGGCGGTACACGAAGTCCAGCGCTACAACCCGGTGGCGCTGCTGAAAAGCGGCGCCAGCCAGGTCGCCGTGCTGGTCGACGTGATCGAGGGCACGCGCGAAATCGTGGTCAAGAACATCGGCCCGCAGATGGCGCGCATCACCGGCGTCGTAGGCGCCACCGTGCGCGGCGACGGACGCGTGATCCTGATTCTGAATCCG